>CAZSIK010000298.1:0-4926 GCA_964606515.1 uncultured Prolixibacteraceae bacterium | reverse complement strand
AAACAACGTAATGGTGTTGGGTGCTGAAGGCGAAAGTACTGAAGAATTCTGCCAGGGTGGCGAGACTCCGGCTGCAGGAACAAGTCCTGTTGTTGAAACAGCAAAGGCACAAATACCGGAAATGGAAGCCAAACCTCAGTTAGCTCAAGTGGTTCATTCGGGTGAAAAAGCAATTGGGATTTCGCCCCGCGCCAAAAAAGCAGCCGAAAACAAGGGCATCGACCCTACCCTATTGCTGGGTTCAGGTCCAGCCGGCCGCGTAATTGAGCGCGATGTGCTGGTAGCTGCCGAAACCGCTCCCAGGCTTACACCGCTGGCAAAGAAAATCGCTCAGGAAGACTCAAGCTTGCAAGCAGCAATGGCAAGTGGATTGGCCCAAAGTGTAAAAGGGGCCGACCTCACCAGCAAAAATCCGGTTTATACTACCGATTTTGATGTGAAACCCATTTCGAACATGCGCAAGCTCATTGCCAAGGCCATGCACGCCTCATTGCAAAACTCGGCTCAGCTTACCCACCATCTGGGTGCCGATGCCCGCCGTCTGAACGAGCTGCGTAAAAAAGTAAAAAAGGCAGTCGAAGCAGGTTATCCAACCAATATTACGTTGAACGACATGATTTGCTACGCTACCATCAAGGCGCTGAAAAAGTTCCCGCAGGTTAATGCGCATTTCATGGGCGAAAGCATGAAATATTTCAATAAAGTGCATTTTGGACTTGCCGTTGACACCGACCGTGGCTTGATGGTACCGGTAATTAAAAATGCCGACGATCTTACCATTCAAGGTTTGAGCAATCAGTTTAAGGAAGTGGCTGCAGCATGCCGTAAAGGCAACATTAATCCTGAGCTCCTGGCCAGCGATGCCGCTTCGTTTACCGTATCGAATCTTGGAAACTACGGTGTAGAAATTTTCACACCGGTAATCAATCTTCCCCAGGTTGCTATTTTAGGTGTGAACACCATTGTTCCTCGTCCGAAAGACCTGGGCGATGGAATCTATGGCTTTGTTCCTTACCTGGGCCTTAGCCTCACTTACGACCACCGCGCCCTTGATGGCGGCGAAGCAACGCGCTTTGTAAAGCAGGTTGCGATAGAGATTGAGAATTTGGAGTTTGAATTATAAAATAATGGAAGCGATGGAAAATAATAGAAAACGATGGAAAACAATTGCCTTCAATCGCTTTCTATTGCCTTCAATGTTTTCAACGTTTTCAAAATGAAATAAAACATGACTACTGAAATAAATTTTGATTTAGCAATAATAGGCGGCGGACCAGCTGGTTACGTGGCTGCCGAACGCGCAGGGGCCAAAGGCCTCAAAGTAATCCTCTTCGAAAAGAAAGAGTTGGGAGGAGTGTGCCTTAACGAAGGTTGTATTCCTACCAAAACCTTGTTGTATAGTGCCAAAACCTACGACAATGCCTTGCACGCCGAAAAATACGGCGTTTCCACATCCGGCGTTTCGTTCGATTTTTCGAAAATGATGGCACGAAAAAACAAGGTAGTGAAAAAGTTGGTTGGTGGTGTGGGCGCTAAAATGAAGTCCCATCATGTTGAAGTAGTTAAGGGTGAAGCTTTTATTCAAAGCCGCTCAGCCGAGGGCGTAATAATTGCTGCCGACGGCAAGTTGTTCACCGCCAAAAACTTACTAATCTGTACTGGTTCCGAAGCTTTTGTGCCCCCCATTCCGGGTTTGGATCCAAAAAGTGAAATCATCCTCACCAATCGTGAAATACTTTCATTGGGCGAGAAACCCGAAACCCTGGTCATCATTGGTGGCGGGGTAATCGGGATGGAATTTGCCAGCTTTTTTAATTCACTGGGCACCAAAGTTACCGTGATTGAAATGCTGCCTGAAATCCTTACCGGCATGGACACCGAAATGAGCACCATGCTCCGCGATCATTATGCAAAGAAAGGCGTTCAGTTCAATCTTTCGGCCAAAGTGGTTGAAATAAAGGGCAACGAAGTGGTATTCGAAAAAAATGGTCAGAAACAATCGGTTTCAGGAGAAAAGATTTTAGTAAGTGTAGGCCGCCGTCCGGTTTCCCAAGGCTTTGGTTTGGAAAATTTGGGTGTTGAACTGTATAAAGGAGGGATTAAGGTCGATGAGAAAATGCGTACCAACATTCCCAATGTTTACGCTGCAGGCGATGTAACCGGCTTTTCATTGTTGGCCCACACGGCCAGTCGCGAGGGCGAAGTGGTGGTGAACAACCTTACCGGTCGCGAAGATCGTATGCGCTACAATGCCATTCCCGGTGTGGTGTATACTAATCCTGAAATTTCGGGCGTGGGATTGACCGAAGAAGCAGCCAAAGCAAAAGGCATCGAATACAAAATTTCATCATTGCCAATGGCTTATGCCGGACGGTTTGTTGCCGAAAACGAAGGCGGAAGTGGTTTGTGCAAAGTGTTGGTAGGTGCCCGATATGGCGAGGTTCTGGGTGTTCATATGCTCGGAAACCCGTCGAGCGAAATGATTTACGGTGCCTGCATGGCCATCGAAGCCGAAATGACACTGAAAGAGCTGGAAGAAGTGGTTTTCCCGCATCCAACAGTGAGCGAGATTTTTAAAGAAACGGTATTTTCTTTTTAGGGAAGACAATAGAAAGCAATGGGAGACGATAGAAAATTAGGAAACGATAGAAAACAGTGAAAAACAATTGTTTTCAATTGCCTTCAATCGCTTTCAATAATAAATAAAAAATCGAAAATAGTAAATAGCAAAATATGCCAAAAATTCAATTTATCAATCCAACAGAGGTTCGAAAAGCTGGCGAAGTTAGCTTTCAGCCTATACCTGTAAACCAATATCAAAAAACAGTGAAGGACGAGCGCGGAAACTTTTCCAATGAAGAGTTGAAACGTATTTACCACGATATGGTGGTGATCCGCGAATTCGAAACCATGCTCAACCTGATCAAAACCACCGGCGAATATAGTGGTGTTCCATACGATCACCCCGGCCCTGCCCACTTGTCGATCGGGCAAGAATCGGCAGCTGTGGGTATGGCTTTCACCTTGACCGTTGACGATTTCATTTTCGGGTCACACCGCAGTCATGGCGAAATTTTGGCCAAAGGCCTGAGCGCCATTGCTAAACTAAACGATGCTGAACTGACCCAAATCATGGACTCATTCTTTAATGGCTCGACGGTTGCTGTGGTGAAAAAAGGTTTTAATGGAACCGTTAAACAATTGGCCCGTAGATTCTTAATATATGGTACGCTGGCCGAGATTTTTGCCCGTGAAACAGGTTTCAACAAAGGTTTGGGCGGAAGTATGCACGCCTTCTTTACGCCATTTGGTGTTTACCCAAACAATGCCATTGTAGGTGGTAGCGGCGACATTGCCGTGGGTGCCGCACTGTTCAAAAAAGTGAACCGCAAACCGGGTTTGGTGGTGGCCAATATTGGCGACGCATCGATGGCTTGCGGGCCTGTATGGGAAGGTCTTTCGTTTGCTGCCATGGACCAGTTCAACGAACTGTGGGAAGGCGACATGAAAGGTGGTCTGCCCGTGATTTTCAACATCATGAATAACCAATACGGTATGGGCGGACAAACTTGTGGCGAAACCATGGGTTATGGCGTTGCAGCACGTATTGGTGCCGGTGTGAATGCCGATCAAATGCATGCCGAACGCGTGGATGGATACAATCCGTTGGCCGTTATCGACGCTTACAAACGCAAGCGCAAAATCATTGAAGAAAAACGCGGTCCGGTGCTTCTGGATGTATTAACTTATCGTTTTTCTGGTCATTCACCTTCCGATGCTTCGTCGTACCGTTCAAAAGAAGAGGTAGAAGCATGGCAGGAGCAAGATTGTATTTTAGGTTATGCCAAACAATTGATCGAAGCCGGAATAGCCACACAAGAAGAATTAGATGGTATCTGGAACGACATCAAAGCATTGACCGTTGATATGCTGAAACTTTCGATCAACAACGAAGTTTCACCTCGCATGGACATGCAAAAATTTCCCAACCTTATTGGCGATATGATGTTCTCAAATCAGCCCACCGATTCACTGGGAGCGGTTTCACCTGATGTGAACCACAAAATAGACGAAAATCCACGGGTGCAGCAAATTGCGAAAAAAGAGCGTTTTGCCTTCGATAAAGATGGCAAACCTTTCTCAAAAATGAAACAATATCAACTTCGCGACGGTATTTTTGAAGCCATCATTGACCGATACTATAAAGATTCAACTTTGGTTGCCTATGGCGAAGAAAACCGGGACTGGGGCGGCGCGTTTGCCGTGTACCGTGGCTTGACCGAGGCCCTGCCTTACCACCGTTTGTTCAACTCACCAATTTCTGAAGCATCGATTGTGGGAACGGCCATTGGTTACGCCATGTGCGGTGGTCGTGTGATTCCTGAAATTATGTATTGTGACTTTTTGGGGCGTTGTGGCGACGAAGTGTTCAACCAGCTTCCAAAATGGCAGGCCATGAGCGGCAACGTGCTCAAAATGCCTGTAGTGATGCGCGTATCGGTAGGCTCAAAATATGGTGCCCAGCACTCGCAAGACTGGACTTCTTTGGTGGCGCACATTCCTGGTTTGAAAGTTTGCTTCCCTGTAACACCATATGATGCCAAAGGCATGATGAACTCTTTACAGAATTCAGCCCAACTTACTCATCATATCAGTGCTGATGCAAGAAACATTATGGCATTGCGTAACGAAATCAAGAAAAAACAGAAGGAAGGACAACAGGTAACCAACTTTACATTGAATGATATGATCTGCTATGCAGTGGTAAAAACACTAAAGCTGCATCCGGATTTGAACAGTCATTTTCTTGGCGATCAGATACGTGAATTTAAAAAGGTACACCTTGGCCTGGCAGTGGATACCGAACGCGGACTCATGGTTCCCGTGGTGAAAAATGCCGATGACCTTTCAATGGAAGGATTGGCC
>CAZSIK010000297.1:0-4950 GCA_964606515.1 uncultured Prolixibacteraceae bacterium | reverse complement strand
TTTAAACCGGGTCGGGAAAATGATCCCTGTGCTTTATACCTTCACGATAGCCACCTTTGCATGGGTGCTTTTCGAGACCAAGGACTTCGAGCATACCAAAGGATTTTACAAGGTATTATTCCTTGGAAACGATTCAATGCTCGGATCAAACTACCTGAGTTTGCTTTTCAAGCAAAACTTCCTGTTTATTGCCATTCCATCGGTTTTAGGCAGTTTTGGCTTTTTCCGCTGGCTCAACAACAAACTTTCGGTAATGAACCCGGGGTTTGTCTCCCATCCAATCGTCTCTGGCATTAAGGTTACCGGCCTGCTTATTGCCATTTTCATCATCACCTTGTTGTTGATTTCCAACACGTATAATCCATTTATTTACTTCAGGTTTTAATCTTTCAACCTTCGACTATGGAACATAAAACCAATCATAGCACTTATCAAATAATAGTTTCAGTTTTATTTCCTGTATTGCTTGTACTTCCGTTTATTGTTTCATTTTTTCAAACAGAAAACATACCTTCAACCGATAATGAGAACCGCGAAAAAGCCCCACTTCCTGTTTTCGACTGGAAGCATCTTGACCGCTTTCCGCAACAATTCAACGATTTTTACGACGACCATTTCAGTTTCAAGCCTGCTGGCATTAAGTTATACAACCAATTTAATTACTTTTTTCTGAAGCAATCGCCCGATGCCAGTAAAGGCATTCTGGGGAAAAACAATTGGATGTTTCAGGGGAAAGACCTTGATTATTACCGGGGTTTAGTGAGGTTAAGCGCCGAACAACAAACTTCACTTAAAAATGAGCTGCAGCGACGGGCCGATTTTTTACATGAAAGGAAGTGCAAATTCTTACTGGTGATTATTCCTACTAAGAAAGAGATATACACCGAGTTTGTACCTCCAGAATTTTTTAAATACTCCGAATTAAATGCTACCGATCAGATCATTCAACTTGCAAAGGAGGTAAGCTACCTGGATATCATCGACCTGAAACCAGCTTTAATCAGTTCAAAAGCCATTTATCCCGAGGTGTATCACCGTTACGACCATCACTGGAACGATTATGGGGCGTATGTGGCCTACGATACCATAATTTCTTATCTTCAACAGCATACCAAAACCACTAAAAAGCACCTGATTGATGACTTCACCGAAGAAATAAAAGAATCGAACGACGGGAGTGTGGCCAGGATGCTCGGAGTCGACGATAAAGTTTCATTTTACAGGTATTATTTGACCCCTAAGTTCAAGCTAGCAACAACCTTGTTAGGTGAAAAATATAAATGTCCCGATCGCTTTCCTTATCCCTGGGCCTGGGAAAAGAGATACCAAAATGAAGATCAAGCGTTGCCAAGGCTTTTCATGGTAAACGACTCGTTTGGAGAATACCTGTATCCGAATTTGGCTGAGCACTTTTCAAATAGCACCTTTCTCTTTGATAACTGGGAATACAACCTCCACACACAAAAGGTCATCGAAGAACAACCCGACCTTTTTATCATCTGTGCATACGAATCGTTCCTTATGCACATTCTTGATAATTTATCCAGGGAAGAGAATCAGATTAATTGAAATTAAAATCCAGTATATCTTTTTTTTGCTGCCGCATTTCGATTTGAAGCACCTATCCGCTTCTTAAAAAAAAATCTTCTCGCTAAACACAGTGCACGATCTGCTTGTTTATTTTTGTTTCTTCACGAAAGAAAAGCTATTTTTAAGGCATTATTAAAAAGTATATGGAAAAAATTTTTATTGCAATTTTTACTTTGCTCTTCATTTTTACCCTTGGATCAAGAACTTCGTTCTCGCAAGTTCACACTAAAGAAAATCAAGATAGCATTAACAAGAAAGTCTTTGAAAACCAAAGTTTCCATTCGGTTAAAGAATACCCTGAACCTTCGGGGAAAAGACCAAAAAACGTGATCTTTCTTATTGGCGATGGCATGGGATTAAGCCAAATCTTTGGTGGACTTTCAGCGAATAAAGGGAGATTGTTTCTTCAGAACTTTACCCACATCGGTTTTTCAACCACCCATTCGCACTCGCACTTCACCACCGACTCGGGAGCTGCAGGAACTGCCCTGGCCACGGGGAAGAAGACCTATAACGGGGCCATAGGTGTAGGCCCCGACTCGTGTGCGGTAATCAACATTAGGGAACGGGCGGCCCAAAAAGGCCTGGCAACCGGTGTGGTGTCGACCTCGGCAGTTACCCATGCCACCCCCGCTTCGTTTGTCGCCCACCAAAAAGGAAGATCGTCGTATGAAAAAATAGCCGAAGATTTTACAAAAGCCGATATTGACCTTTTTATTGGAGGCGGGCTTAAGCATTTCTCCTCGCGGAAGGATGGCCGCAATCTTGTTGACAGCTTAAAAATCAAAGGATTTCAAATACTTACCGACTGGAAACAACTTGATGGAATTGAAAGAGGAAAAGTAGCCGGATTATTGGCCCCCGAACACTTGCCCACGATGCTTGAAGAAAGGGGCGAGATGCTCCCCACTGCAACAAGAACAGCCATCAAGGTTTTAAACAACAACAAAAAAGGTTTTTTCCTCATGGTCGAAGGTTCGCAAATCGATTGGGGAGGGCACGACAACCATACCGGGTACATCGTTTCTGAAGTGCTCGATTTTGACAAGGCGGTTGGGGTTGCCCTTGAATTTGCATCCATAAACAAAGAAACGTTGGTACTTGTTACCGCCGACCACGAAACCGGAGGATTTGCCATTACAGAAGGGAATTACAAAACAGGTAAGGTATCCGCAGGTTTCGTTTCCAAAGATCATTCATCGGTAATGGTGCCTGTTTTTGCCTTCGGCCCAGGTGCCGACCAATTCAGGGGATTTTTCGACAACACCGATATCCCTATTAAAATCAAGGAACTATTGAAACTTCCTTAGTTGAATAGGCTAGTTTTTCCCTCTATGAACGAAACTGTATTATTGAACACTAAATACAATATTACAGATGGAAATATTGGACCACATAAGGTTGAATTTCTCCCAAGGGGGTTTGCTCGCGCTGAATTTCGCACTGGCTTTCATCATGTTTGGGGTTGCCTTGAAAATTAAAATAAGCGAGTTCAAGGAAGTTCTTTTAAACCCGAAACCCACCATCGTAGGCTATGTTTCCCAATTCATTTTACTTCCTGCTATTACCTTTTTGCTAATTCTGGTTATCCGCCCCATTCCTTCAGTTGCCTTAGGAATGTTGCTTGTAGCAGCCTGCCCCGGAGGCAATGTTTCTAATTTTCTAAGCTCGTTGGCCAAAGGAAATGCGGCGCTTTCGGTTACCCTGACCGCTTTGGCTACCTCATCAGCCATTTTTTTCACCCCCTATAATTTTGCCTTTTGGGGAAGGATTTACGTTAACTTTTACAACAAACAAGGCGGGCAATTCCTTCGTCCACTTGAAATTGATCCCGTGCAGATTTTTGTTACCGTTTTCTTAATTTTGGGAATACCCGTTATCCTTGGAATCTTCTTTGCCCGCTCCTTTCCTAAAATTACCGAAAAAATAAAAAAACCCATTCAACGGGTTTCAATTGTTTTTTTCGTGATCATGGTAGCCATTCTTTTGCGCAATAATTTCTCCCAGTTTCTCAAAGTAATCCACATCATATTCCTGTTGGTATTGGCCCACAATGCCCTGGCCCTGCTTACCGGTTTCACTTTTGCTTCGATATTTAAGACAAAACCACGCGACCGTAGGACCATCACCATCGAAACCGGGATACAGAATTCAGGCCTTGGACTTGCCTTAATGTTCAACCCTAAAATATTCCCGCCCGATTTTGAACTTGGCGGCATGGCCATCATCGCGGCCTGGTGGGGAGTTTGGCATATCATTTCGGGCTTGGCACTAGCCTTGCTCTGGGCAAAAAAATCGATACCCGATGAAAGTGAAACTTCAATATGACCTTCTGCTCCGATGAATAAAGCTGATCAATGGTCGTGGCTGTACGCTTTTTTCCGCCCTTGGGTTCATCTTGTTTTTCGTTTGGTACACAAAGAGATCAAAATCAGCGGACTGGAAAATATTCCACGTAACCAGCCAGTTATTTATGCACCCAATCATCAGAATGCCCTGATGGATGCCCTGGCCATCGTGTATGCTGCTCCGGGACAAACAGTGTTTTTGGCCAGGGCCGACATTTTTAAAAAAAAGATTACCGCTTCGATTCTTTACTTTTTGAAGCTTTTGCCCATATACCGTATCCGCGACGGAAAGGGCAACCTTGATAAAAACGAGGAAATATTTCAACATACGGTAAACATTCTTCAAAAAAAACAATCGATTTGCCTTTTTCCCGAGGCAGCCCACACCAACTCGAGAAGCATGTTGCCCCATAAAAAAGCCATTCCCCGCATTGTTTCTCTGGCAGGTGAAAAAACCCACGACGAACTCGATATCCAGATTGTTCCGGTAGGCATTACCTACAATCACTACTACCGGTTTAGAAGAAAATTGTTGATCCGGTTCGGCAAACCCCTATCTGCCCGTCAGTTTTATGAATTGAGAAAACAAAAGGATGAAAATTCAGCTACATTGGCCTTAAGAGACCATATTTTTTCATCCTTGGCCCAGTTGGTGGTGCACATTCCCCAAAAAGAAGATGTTGAGCTGTTCGAGACCATATTTTCACTATGCCGCGAGGAACAAAGAAAAAAAATGAAGTTAAAGAAAGGGATAGAAAACGATTATCAAGCCGATCGCTCAATTATGGAGCATTTGAACAAGACTTTTATGGCCGACCCCCTTCTGAAAGAAGGGCTAAAAAAACAGCTCGTTTCGATTAAAGAAAAAGCCAATCAACTTGAAATACCACTATCGGCCATTTTCAAAAATAAAAAATCAATACCTCCAATCTCGTTATTGATACTTTTCACAATCATTACCTTACCTTTCGCATGGTTCGGGGGGTTAATCAATGGATGGTTATTCTATATA
>CAZSIK010000296.1:0-4975 GCA_964606515.1 uncultured Prolixibacteraceae bacterium | reverse complement strand
TAAAGCTTCCACATTGTTCAGGACCGATGCCCCTGTTGTAGTAAATCCCGACATGGTTTCAAAGAAAGCATCATGAAGCGCGGGTATGGAACCACTGAGAATAAAAGGAATACAACCTACGAATGAAAACATCACCCAAACAAAACTCACGATAAAATACCCATCGCGTTTCCCAATATTTTTAGGAGCTTTTCGATTGATCCACACCAAAATAAGACCCAACACAATGGATACCAGAGAGGAAACCATGAAGGCTTGCGCATCGTGCTCCTGATATAAAAATGCAATGCCCATAGGTACCAGCATTAATATGCCTTCAATGGTAAGAAGGAAACCTAAAGTACGGGCAATAATTTTATAATTGAACATGAAAACAGTTATCTGAAAAAACGGTCAATCTTCTTTATGGCATTTGGCAGGGCAAAAACCACTACCTTATCTCCTTCCAATATTTGAGTATCGCCTTTGGCAATAAAACCTTGCTTGTCGCGGATAATTCCACCAATTTTGGCATCGTCGGGAAAATCGAGCTCACTGATAAGGCGGGTAGTTACTTTCGAACCTGCCTTTGCAGTCAGTTCGACGACTTCAGCTTCGGTTGAACTTAGGCATTTAAAGCTTGATATTTCGGAGGTCATCGAGAATCGGTAGATAAAACTGGCCGCGATGTACTTTTTGTTGATGACGCTTCCGATGCCCACCTGTTCGGCCAGACTGATAAAATCGATGTTCTCGATCTCGGCAACCGTGCGTTTTACCCCCATTTTTTTGGCCAGCTGGCAGGTAAGTATGTTGGTTTCGGAGTTCCCGGTAACAGCTACGAAGGCATCCATGTGTTCTATACCCTCTTCTTTCAACAATTCCAGGTTTCGGCCATCGCCATTAATTACCAAAACATTACGCAGCTGTTCGGCAATTTCCTGACAGCGTTCAATATTCGAGTCGATAATTTTCACGTTAAACTCATCGCTAAGTTTCTCGGCTGTTTTCTGGGCAATTCGGCTTCCACCCAGGAACATGATGTTTTTTACGCCAAAATTTACCTTGCCCGTTTTTGTATAGAGTTCATCCATCGAGTTTGGGGTGATGATAAAATACACCACATCGTCGGGGAGAATAATATCGCGACCATGGGGGATAATGGTTTTTTCGCCCCTTGTTATGGCTACCGCCCTAAAGATATCTTTGGTGCTTGTTGCAACTTCGATTAAGGTTTTGTTTACAATTTCGGCATTCTCCCTGATTTTTATCCCCAGGAGCATCAGTTTCCCGTTTGAGAACTCGTGGGTAACCCTGGCACCAGGTTGTTTTACCGAGGCAATGATTTCTTTGGCAGCCAATGTTTCGGGGTAAATCAGTTCATCAACACCCATTTGAAGGAATTTCAATTTATAGGGTTTAAGAAGATACTCGGCATTATTGATCCGGGCAAGGGTTTTTTTTGCCCCCAGTTCTTTAGCCAGAATACAGGCAAGCACGTTTCTCGATTCGAATGGGGTAACTGAAATAAACAGATCGGCTTTAGAAATTCCCGAATTTTTCAGGTCGTTGATCGAGTTGGCAGCACCAGTAACTGTTAGCAGATCAATCTGGTTGGCAATCTTTTCAAGTTTTTGCTTGTCTTCATCGAGCAAAACAATATCGTGGTCTTCCTTGCTTAACATCGAAGCAAGATAAGTTCCAACTTCTCCTGCACCGGCAATTACTATATTCATTGTTTAAACGTTAAAAGCGTTGTCAAAAAATTTCGCAAATAAACGAAATTTCAACATCGAAAAATCAAAGGGCATCGTTCTTTCTTCAAAAAATAATACATTAATTTTTTCAAAACCGTAAAACGATGGCTCCTTTTTCTTTAAGCTCGTGAAGATAGTCAAAATTCCCCTCAGAAACCAACTTTTGCCTGAAATATATTCCCCTCTTCAACCTAAACCCCTTGTTCAACATAGCAACCCTCCGATACCGGTCGATAACCAGATCGGATAGATAAAGTGAATCGGACTGTAGTGGCCTTGAAGTCCATTCAATTGAAATAGGGCCTGCCACCATGAAAGCACGCGAACATCGCATGGGGATAAGTTCATCAGGCTTTCCTTTGCAAGGTTCGGGAGTGTGGGTATGGAAATAACCTGAGGCATATTTCAAAAGGTCAAGTTCATACCTGGAAGAATCGGACGAGAAAGAATAGTAATAATGGTTTTTCCCGATGATCAGCGAAACCAGGGGTGTTTTGGCTGAGTTGTACACTACGAGCACGCGCTGACGGGCCGATTGCCAATAAGTAAAGCACGAACCGGCTACTCCTATAACCAGTAACATCCCCACCGTTTTCAACCATAAAACCGAACGCAATACCAGCGCAAGGGTAAGCGCAATAAGAATGAAATAAAGGAGCACCATCTCTTTTGAAGAAATCCAAATCCCCTCGATGAGAGCCCCGGGAACTGACTCGATGGTCTTCACCACCCATATCATTCCGGCCACTGACCATTTGAGCAGAAAACCCACCACTTGAATTCCTACTGGGATGGAGGAGACCATAAAGTAAGCGGTTGCGCCATAAAGCAATATAGACGCTGCTGGGATCACGAAGAAGTTGCTTAACCAAAAATAGGTTGGAAACTGATGAAAATAAAGCAAGGATATCGGGGTAGTGCCCAGCTGGGCAGCAAGCGAAACGGCCAGCAGATCCCAAGCCCAACCTGCAAAACGGTTTTTGGGTTGAAAAAACGATGCAATCAGGGGTTGGTACACTGCGATGCTCAACACGGCCAGGTACGACAGCTGAAACCCCACTTCGAACAACATTGCAGGACGAATCAGGAGTAACAGGAAGGCCGATGCCCCAAGGGTATTGAAGATGTTTCCTTTCAACCTTGCCGGTTTTCCAAGTTCCACAAACGAAAACATGGTGGCCGCCCGCATCACCGAGGGAGAAAGGCCTGTAAGGAAGGCATATCCCCAGAGAAAGAGGATCACCAAAACAGCCCGGATCAGCTTTCCCCGTTTACCCCAGCGCACCAGCATCAGGATACGGCCAAACAAAATTGAAATGATGCCCACATGAAGCCCGGATACCGCTAAAACATGCATTGCCCCCGAAGCCGCGAAGCTGTTCCGCATTTCGGCCGATAACAAAACCCTATCGCCAAGGGTGAGGGCTGAAAGCACCCCTAACTCGTCGCTCGAAAGGGGGATTTTCCTGTATAAAAGAAGCAATTGTTCCCTGATTTTCAACGCTCGGGCTCTTAGGGTAAGCTTTGGATTTTCAACAACCAACATTCCTTGGCTCACAAAACCTTGATAATAAACCCCCTTTAACTGCATGTACCGTTGATAATCGAATTGACCGGGATTACCCCCACCTGATATCCGATTGAGTTTGGTATCGAAGAGAATCTTTTTCCCGGGGGAAAGATCAGGGAACGAAATGCTGTCGGAACAAGTAAGCAACACGGTTTCTTCAAAGCAAAACACGCTGTCGCCCGAACGATAGCCCTCGACCCGGACCAATATCCTCTGCACTTTCCCGCCCGAGGAAAGAACTTCGCTGACCATGCCGGTGTAGGTTCCTTCCGGACACACGGCCAATTCAGACCTTTTTTTTTGAGATATAGCCATAACAAATCAACGAGATAAGCCGAATTTTACGAAGGCCCGACTTCATGTACGCATGTATAAAGAAAAGGCCGAATAGACACGCTGCAAAGATGGAAAGCCACAAGCGGTAATCGACTTGCTGAAGCTGATCCTGAATCAGAAGCGCCGCAACCAGGAGGAGCGCATATCTCAGGAACGGGGAATTTCGGCTTCGCTGAAACGATGGGTTCATAGGCCGCAAGGTAAGATACCAACTTGTTTCCCCGATAAAGAGGAGGTAGGTATTTAATGAAGGCCTCGTTTCAGGCTTTGATGTAAAGCTATTTTACAGGAATTCGGGTTAAATAGCCTGTCTTTGTTTTTCCGGTAGCAATCGACATTAGCTTGCTTTTCAACAACCTTTTTTTCAAAGGCGAAATATGGTCGACAAAAAGATGGCCTTCAAGGTGGTCGTATTCATGTTGAATGATCCGGGCACGAAAGCCACTAAAGGTTTCGGTATGTTCTTCCCAATGCTCGTCGAGATAATGAATCAACACCGTTTCGGGCCGGCTTACATTTTCGTGAATGTTGGGCAGGCTTAGGCAGCCTTCTTCCATAACAACTTCTTCTTCTGCCACCTCGAGTATTTCGGGATTAATGAACACCTTTTTGAATTCTTTCAACTCGGGCTCATCGTCGTGAACAGCGGGCGAACCATCGACTACAAACAAGCGTAGCGAAAGCCCTACCTGAGGGGCAGCCAAACCAACCCCTTCGGCCTGGTACATGGTCTGGAACATGTTTTCGATCAGTTCATTCAAATCCACAAAACCCCTTTCCACATTTTTCGTTTCGCCCCGCAATACCGGGTCTCCGTATACTGTAACTGGTAATATCATAGCTCTTTATCTAATCGTTTCCAAATACGACTGAAGAATGATGGTGGCGCTAACCCCATCGATCAATTCCTTCTCCTGTCGTTGTTTTTTTTTCAAACCGGCATCGATCATCGTTTGAAAGGCCAATTTCGAAGTAAAACGTTCATCGGCCAATTCCAGTTTAATTTCAGGGTATTTTGTACTGAATTTTTTCAGGAAAGGGTTTATTTCATTCAGAATTACAGCAGGTTCGTTTTTTAGGGTTACAGGATAACCCACTACCACTACCTCAACCTTCTCACGGGCAAAATAGCGATCAAGAAAATCGAATAGTTCGTGGGTACGAACCGTTTCCAAACGATTGGCAATCATTTTCAAGGGATCCGACACTGCCAGTCCCACCCTTTTTCTTCCGTAATCGATAGCCAATACCCTTCCCATAATTGCCTGCAAAAGTAGCATTTATTTGAGAAAGGAAAAAAGCCCCGGGATTTTCCCGGGGCTTTAGTCAGTTC
>CAZSIK010000295.1:1798-5028 GCA_964606515.1 uncultured Prolixibacteraceae bacterium | reverse complement strand
CTCCTGCCCCTGAAGGCGAAATCGTAACTGAGGAAAATTTCGTGCGAGCCACTGTTGTAGGCTTTCAGCCTTGAATTGTTCAGGTCGTACGAATAACCCAACTGAAAGCGGTCGTTGACCTGGAACCTGAGGTGCCCTGCGAAGGCATCGCCAAAACGGTACGCCAGTCCGAACCACACGCGGTCGAAGAAGATGGCAGTAAGGCCCAGCTCGAGCGAGGCCGGGGCGCCGTTCACAATGCGGGTCATCATGGTGGGCTTTAGCTTCCACACGGGGTCGTCGATCACGAACAGGTAGCCGGCGGTAAGAAAATAGTGCCGTTCTTCGCGGCCCAGCACTTCAAGGGTGTTTTCCTTGTTTTGTATGCTGTTCCTGACGAGCTTGGGAATCGAGAGCCCGATAAAATAATCGTTCGTGAAATAGTAAGCGCCGATGCCGAAATTGGGTAAGGGCTTTGTATATCGAGGGTTGGCCGAAACCACCGGGTCGTAAGGGTTGCTCATGATGAGGTTGAGCAGGTTGACATCGATGAAGTTGATGCCGGCTTTAATGCCCAGCGAGAGGTTGCGGTTGTTCGAGAAGCGCAGGAAGCGTGAATAATCGAAATACACCCCTGTTTGGTGCCAGGGCCCGATCTGGTCGTCGACAAAGGTAAATCCCAGCCCGATATCGTAGTTTTTGAAGGGTGAATTCACCGAGAGGGTGGTGGTCATGGGGCTCCAGTCCATCCCCACCCATTGTTTCCTGAAGGTGCCGTTGATGTTCACGTTGCCCTTGCTGCCTGCATAAGCGGGGTTGATCAGTCCCGGGTTGTTCATGTATTGGGTGAACAGGGGGTCCTGCTGGGAAAATCCTGCCAGCGAGGCTAACAAAAGCGCTATAAAAAGGCTATATCTGTATGCAATTTTTTTCATCATCTCATTTTACCTTTCGAGGTACAGCCCTCCTTGTTTCTCCCTCCTGTCGGAATACCTCAAAATATAGTAATAAACTCCTACCGGTAGCACCTGATTGCCCAAACGCATGTTTGCATTCGATGTTCCGTCCCACTCGTTGGCGTAATTTTCCTTCTCGTATACTTTGTTTCCCCAACGGTTATATACAAGGAAAAGGTTTTTGGGATAATTCTCAATACCAGAAATCACATAACGGTCGTTGTTGCCATCGTCGTTGGGGGTGAACAACTCGGGAGCCACCAGGATGTCCTCAACGGCTATGGTAACCAAGGCCGTATCGCAAATATCGTAATGGTCGCATACCACGTAGCGGAACGAATCGTTGCCCATGTAATCGAATTCAGGATAGTAATTGAAACCTCCGTTGGCTTGGTTAACCACGATGTATCCATGTTTTGGGTTTTCAGTCGGGTGAAGGGTGGTCGACAACATGGTGAGCGAATCGTTGTTCATTACCGGTATCCAAACCGGGATGTCTACCCCGGTAAGAATATTGTCGTCGACAGCTTTCGAATTCCAGTTCTCAAGATAATCGGGGACTCCGTTATCATCCAGGTCGCCCCGTTCTTCGATGGTGGGAATAAAATCGTCGTCGTCGTCGGGATCGAGAAAATCGGGTGTCCCGTCTTTGTCGGTGTCGGTATCGCAAAGATTGCCAGTATTGGCCAGGTCTTCATCAAGATCAAGGATGCTGTCGCCATCAAGGTCGAGCTTGGGATTAATCGATGTATTCAGGTACACTACCGCGATATTCGAAGTTAGCCCTGAGGTGTTCGATACATGGTAGGTGAACGAGTCAAGACTGAAATTGCATTGATCGGGCTGATAAGTATAAACTCCAGTAGATATATCGAAAGCCAATTCGCCATTTGCTGGTGGGTTTACTATGGTGAGACTGGTTGAATCGAGCCGCCCGGCGGGATCATAATCGTTCCCGATGATGTCGAACGAGAAAGGCGCTCCATGCATCAGGTTGAGGGTATCGTTTGCAGCTACCGGCGGGAGTACCGAAGACGAAATCAGTACCACGAGCGCAGTGTCACAAGCCACAATCGGTGCATTATCACATACTTGATAAATCAAGGTGTCGTTGCCCAGGAAACCGGGATTGGGGGTGTAGGTAAGGGAACCGTCGGGATTAAGCAAGACGGTACCGTTCAACGGTTGTGAAGTCAGGATCACGGTCGAAGGATCGATGCTGCTGATGGTGTCTGGGTCGAAATCGTTCGACAAGATTTTCACGGTAACCGGTTCCCAATCGATGGCATAAGCCAGGTCGGGATTGGCCACGATGCCCAGGTTGTTGTCGACGACATTGACATACACCATGGCCGTGTCGCAGGTAACCGGCGAACCGGCATCGCACAAACGGTATACAAACAAGTCGAGACCAGCAAAACCCTGATCAGGAATATAGGTAATCATTCCGTTGGTAACGGTGGCGGTACCATGCTTCGGATTAGCAATGGTCAAAATCTGTAGTGAAGTTGTATCAATTTCACCTTCGGGATCAAAATCGTTAATTATTGGATCGAATGTTACCGGGCTTCCTGCAAAGGTTTCAATATCGTCGCGGTTGGCAACGATGGTTTCGTTCTGTTTCACATGAATGTACACCCAGGCCGTATCGCAGGTACGTGGGGTGCCCAGGTCGCACACGGTATACAACAACGAATCGGTACCGGTAAATCCGGTTAAAGGCCTGTAGGTGATGGTGCCGTCGGGATTAATAATGGCATTCCCGTTTTTAGGATCATCGAGCAGATCGATCGAGGTCAGGTCGATTTTTCCTTCAGGATCGGTGTCGTTGTCAAGAATACCAATAAGGGCAGTTTGGCCGATGTAGATAATTTCGTGGTCGGTACGGGCTATTATTGGAGCATTGTACCAGAGGGTAAGCCGCACTATTGCAGTATCGCAGGCGGTTGGGCTGAAGTCGTCGCAAACGCGGTATACGAACGAGTCAAGGCCATTGTACTCAAGTTCGGGGGTGTAGGTAAGGGTTCCGTTGTTATTAAAGGAAAGCTTCCCGTGGTAGGGGCCCTGGCTGATGGAATCGCGGTGGAGGGCCAGGCTTAGTGGATCAATTTCCCCATCGTCGGGGTCATAATCGTTGGCCAATACATTTAAAACAATTGGAACCCCAAATACTGTGGCCGTATCGGCAACTGCAACAACAATATTTTGGGTGCAATTCGGGTAATTGATTTGGGATGAAAGAATGCCCACCTCAGGCGCTTCTCCAAAACGGATATCGATGCTGATGGTGTTCAG
>CAZSIK010000295.1:0-1788 GCA_964606515.1 uncultured Prolixibacteraceae bacterium | reverse complement strand
TCCAATGCTTCAGTTTACGACGGAGCGACTGCCGCAGCGGAGGCTGTGGCGATGGTTTGCTGAATTCTCCCGGCCAGGGCATCGAACCCGAAAGCGGGGCGGCGGCAATATCTTGTAACAGATTCCCGTTCAGGTCGTATAATTGAAATCCTACCGATTGGGTAACAAAACCCTTCACTGTAGTTTCCCACCAGAACCAGGGTTCTCCATTGTTGCAGAATGGTGAAGAGCTTAAGGTAACCAATGGTTTAATATTCAGTACTATCAGGGCAGTATCGGCCCCCCCGGCATTTCGGATCAGGTAAATAAGGGTATCGTTTCCCATATAATCATCATCGGCCAGGAAAGAAAGCGTGCCATCGGGGGCAAGGGTGTACCGGCCATGTTTGGAATCTTGGATTATAGATGGTACTACCGGTGCCTGGAACGTGTCGTTGGGGAGCAGTGCAAGGCTTATCTGATCTCCGGCATAAAGCTCAGCATAATCGGGCCGGGCTACAATGGGATCGAGCACGGTAACAAAAAGGGTATCGGCATCGCAAAGCGAAGGGGTTCCGGTATCGCAAATGCGGTAAATAAGGGTGTCGGTTCCAACAAAACCAGTTGGTGGGGTATAGCAGATTGAATCGGTACCTGAGTATGATATCGTTGCGCCCGATGTCGGTTGATATACGTTTGAAAGAAAGATGGAATCGTTATCCAGGTCGAAGTCGTTGCTTAACAGGTTGATACAAACCACTTCGCCATAATGGGTAACAGCCTGGTCGGTAACGGCCACAGGAGGCAGGTTTTGCGGGGTATTATCCTTGCCTATGATTACTTTCATGGCCATGCGGTTGGTGCAGCCTTTGTTTTCCACTTCAACAAAAACATAGTACACATCGCCCTCGTTCAGGGTTTCGCCCCAGCGGATGCTCACGGCCATGAGGTCGCGGCCGGTAAGGGCATCGATGGCAGGGTTGTAGGCCACGCCCTCGGTAAATTCGTCGAAAGTATAGGCTGTATTGTAAGGGGCACGGGTACCTTCGGGGTCGGTGGCCACATACCAGCGTGTGGGATACTCCCCCTTCTGAAAAATGGCGGTGTAAATGTGGCGGTAGCCTGGGACAGGGTTCAGATAGGTCGATTGGGCCAGGCTTACGCCTGCCATAAGCCATAACACCATTATGAGCGCTATCCTCTTCATCGATTGTTTTCGTCCCCTGTTGAAAAATTGTGATAAAAGAAAAACCCCGGTCCTGAAGGGCGCTAAAACTTAACAAGTAAACTTGCCATGCGATAGCCCCCTTCAGGGGGTTGGGGGTTTATTACACACCTTCCATGCCCTGTATCAAAGGCATGACGGTGATGGTATGCTGAACTGCATCGTTCGTCGGGTTGTTGTCCCTGAGTTGCGTTCCCTCCTCGACCTGTTCGGTTGCGGTGAGGGTGATTACCTGGTCGAAACCGGCCACATTGGCTACCGATATACTTACTATTACCTCGCCGTAAAGGGCAGGAACTGTGTACAGTCCATTGGCATCAGCAGTAAGGGTTTCGGTACGTTCTCCTGCAGTAACTACCAGCGAAACCACGAAAAGCTCATCGTTTTTCGGGTTGCTGGTCAGTTCGGGTTTGAAACTCCAGTTGCGTGCCCCACCTTCGCGGCTCACCTTGAAGGCAAGCTGTGTAAGTCCCAGGCTATATGCTTCGCCCATTACCGGGTTGAACCCGTCGGCAGCGCTCACAGCCGGGCAGCTTTCGGTGTTGTCGACCGGGATATTGGCCGATAGCACATCGAAGGCATTG
>CAZSIK010000294.1:0-5055 GCA_964606515.1 uncultured Prolixibacteraceae bacterium | reverse complement strand
CATTCAGGATCACCAAGGGCACGCTCGAAATGAGGCCGATGTTCCACTTTACCCCCAAAAGGATAGAAGCCCACGTCTGTATTTGTTTTGTGGCATACAAAGTTTATAAAGAACTTGAAAGGATATTGAAAATTAACCGCATAAATATGAGTGTTGACAAGGTTCTGGACATAGCCAAAACTATTACGACTATAAAAATAAACCTTCCCATCAGCGGAAATACGATGACCCAGACAATGCTCCTGACACAACGGCATAAATCTATCGCACATTTGTTCGATGAAAACTTCTGGCGAAATTTTTAGGGTGGCGCATTGTCGAAGTCAGGAGTCATTGGTCATTGGTTAGCAAGTCACAAGTCATCTGGTTTGTCCTGCAAGTCTTCCAACTCCTGCAAAAGGTACTAAAAAAACCAAATTATAGTTTTTAATACACTGCATAGTTACAGGTACCTTTCAAAACTGCCTGTTTTTTATGTTTTTACCAACCAACAATGAATTCAGATAAAAAAAATCCATTATTTTAGCTGTTTCTATGCCATTATAATAACGTATACCCTGCAAATAGTAATGAAACGTAGTTTTCTTTTTTTCGTTATAGTTTTTGTTCTGGCTTTATCTGTTCTCTTTCAGGGTTGTTCTTCAATTGGGGAAGAAGAACCTCCTCCACCTCCACCCCCAGCCTTACCAACCCTGAAAATAGGGGTAATGCTGCCTTATTCAGGCGAATATGTTTCTGATTGGGATAATTCCCTCGATTGGGCAGTCGAGAATATAAACCATGCAGGTGGTGTTTCAGGCTACAACATCGAACTGGTAAAAAAGGATATTGCCCTGGAAAATCTTGCTGAAGTTGCCGACGAATTTATTTCCGACACCACAATTACAGCGGTAATAGGACCTTTCACCTCGACCCAGGTATTTGAAGTGGCGCCAAAATTTATCGAGGGTAACAAAGTCCTTATTGCCCCTGTTGCCTCGGCAGCGAGCATATCAAGGGCTTTTGCCGGGTCCGATTATTTCTGGCGGCTTACTGAACCCGACATTTCGCAAACCAAAACTCTGTTATTGTTGGCCCAAAAAGGAGGGGCAAGAAGTGTAGGATTAATAACAGAAGAATCTGAATATGGAGCTTCGTTTGAAAATTGGTTTGGTTATTTCGCGACTGAACTTGGAATAAAGGTAACAGCCATCAAGGTTATTGCTCCTAATGATAAAAATGCATGTGAGGGTGCATGGACAGAAATGATCAACACTCATCCCGATGCCGTTATCGCCGCATTAAATTTGCCTGCACTCAACATTGAAATTGCCAGAGCCTACCGGGCTAACGGTCAGCAATCGCGTCTGTTGTTTTCAGATGTAGCTTGTTTGCCAGAGTTGGTCACTAATCTTGGCTGCCTTGCCGAAAATCTTGAAGGGACAACGATCTCTTCTGATCCTACTTCCGGGTTTGACATCTCATACAATGTCAGGTACAAAAAATATCCGGGGGCTTATATGGCCAACCTGTACGATGCAGTAACGCTCATCGCCCTGGCGCTTGAATCATCGAAAGGAGAGGGAGGCAAAGTGCTTGCCGAAGCATTAAAGAAAGTTGTTTCGGGACGAAGCGGGAAGTGCAGGTGGCAGCGTGATGAAATTGGTAAGGCAATTTCTTTCATAAAAGAGGGTATTTATCCCGATTTGAAAGGAGCCAGTGGTGATCTTAATTTCGATGATCTCTACTTCACCGATGTGTGTTCTACCACTTATGGCCATTGGAGAGTGGATGCCGGTCAGTTCGTAGTTACCGACTTTTACACCTCCGATGCTGGAGGTAGGATAAGTTCCACGTCGGCTGCTTATCGCGTTATTTCAGAAAAAAAACAGCAATTCTACGATTTTGGCACCTGGCCAATACTTCAGCCAAAGAAGGGATTATACGCCTTTTTGATGGCCACTTCAAAAGATTATTGGAATTACCGGCACCAGGCTGATGTTTTACATACCTATCAAATACTGAAATCGAATGGGGTTGATGATGACCATATTATACTGGTTATGGAAGATGATATAGCGTACAACAAATACAATAATTTGCCTGGGGTAGTGCGAAATGAAGTTAAAGGGCCAAACCTATATCATGATCTGATAATTGATTATAAAATGAGTGACTTGAGCAGTGAGGCAATATTCAACATCTTCACCGGCACACAAACAGCCGAAACGCCTGTTGTTTTTAATACTTCACTTACCGACAATATTTTAATATTTACTGCAGGGCATGGATCGCCCGAAGGAATGGATATATACGGGGAGAAACAGGAAACGTTAACTCCTGTATTTTGGCAATCGGTTTTTAATACTATGTATGAAAAACAAAAGTACCGTTTGATTTTCTGGACTATAGAGACTTGTTACTCCGGTGCAACCGGAGAAGCGATAACTACACCCGGCGTTATGTTAATGACAGGGGCCAATCCTTACGAAACATCCTTTGCCTGTTTTTATGATGCTGAGGCGCGTGCATACCTGGCCGATAAGTTTGCTTATTCAATCAACAATTCTATGGCGGTAGCGCCGAACCTCCTTTTTAGTGATCTCTACGAGCGATGCTTTTCCTATGTAAATGGATCGCATGTCTCTTTTTACAATTACCAGAATTTCGGAAATATATATCAATTGAGGTTAAACGAATTTATAACTCCATGAAAATCGACATCTCAATTATTGTACTGATGCTTCTTCTTTTATTGAACTCATGCCAGGAAGAGGAATATGAATTGTTTACCCCAAATCGGGTGGTGAATGTTCTTTTACCGGCAGAAGGTCTAGGCGACCGGAGTTTTATTGATGTAGTGTATAAAGGGGTAGAGGAAGCGACAAAGGATTTTGATTTTCGTGTTAATTATATCATCCCTGAAAGTTTGGAAATGGGGGAGGAGTGGATAACCAATATTCCCCTTCTTCCCGGTAATCCGGAGTCCTCTTCATTGATTATCATTGCGGGTGGTCAGTTTGTAAACGCTATCAATGCGTTAAATGGCAATTATGGTGGACATAAAGTTTTGCTATTGGCAGGTACCACCGAGCCACACTCCGGATTGGCATCGATTGTTTACCGAAGCTATGCCCCATCTTACATTGGTGGATACTTATCAGCAAAACTGGTGCAGGGATGCCGGGCCATAGCCATTGCTGGTTTTGATGCGCCCTTCTTGACCGAATACCAAAGTGGTTTTAAACAAGGTGTTTTGGATGCAGGCGGAACAGTCAGCCCGACACAGTTTTTAAGTTCTGGTTTTGAAGGGTTCGATAGGTCCGATTCGGCCTATGTACTTACAGAATCGCTTCTTCCAAGTCACGATCTTATTTTTGCCCTGGCAACGGGTTCCAACCTGGGAATCATCAATGCAGCCCGCAATTACAAACAAAAACGGTATGTTATAGGGGTGGATGCAGACCAGAGCTGGATGGGCCTAACTGTGGTAACAGGATCAGTGGTCACATTATTCGAAAAAGACATCTACGAATACATCAGCAGTTATTCCGAAGGGATGTTCAAATCGGGCTGTTTTACGATGTCAATGGAAGATCATAAGACCGAATTTTTAATTAATAAAATTGTGCTGGGCAACGCTGCTATTCCTCAGTCGCTCATCGATACTGCTGTTAAAAAAGAAAAGGAATATTCAAAGTAACTATTGTCGGGGATAAATTAAAGAGCCAGATTTTGCCGTTTGGCTTTCCCGCTTCGCGGGACTGGCTCTTCACTGCTGCCGTCACCGGCAACCAATTTGCCACTTGCTAATACTTCTGAGCGTTACCTCAGCTTATAAGGGACTTACACCCTCTGTAAAAATGCATCTGCACCAAGCTTGTTTATGTAAGCTAAATTTGTATTTTTAAGCTTTTTCACTTGTTTGCAGCAGTTAACAATAAATTTGAAAGAGTATCCAACAAGTACAATATTTCTAACTTAAAAATGAAATAACTTTATGAAGCAAAAATTTGAAAATCTTGATTCTGAATTGAAAAAATTAGGTCTAAAAAGAGTAGAAACCGCTCAAGCAGGAGCTAAAATTGTGATGGTAGGTATTGAAAATGAACATCTCAACCTTAAAATTACTATAACTTGGCACTCTGATATAATTGTTGACAGTTATGAAGGAACATGCACTATTGATGGATTATGTGACATTTTAAATAAACTAAAAGAAATAATTAACAGACTGAATTTATGAAAAATTACTAATGGTATTAACGTTGTTTATTGCATTTGGCTGTGGAGAAACAGCAAGAGATGAAAATGAGATTTATTTTGATGCAAAAAATTTCATTCATTATAATTCATAAACAGGAAAACCCTTTACAGGGAACTTAAAATTGACTGGACCTTATCCTTGGAATTAAATCATTGAGGCTAAATATGTGAATGGAAAAGAATAATAAGCAAGTTGCTAAACATCTATCATGAAAAATCCTATCCTAAAAATTCTAATAGGTCTCTTTTTATTATATATAATATTGAACATTTTTGATAATCAGTCACAAAATGGACCATCTGAAAATAAAAGAAATCATGTTGAAGACTTTTGTGGCAAAGGTTTTTTTACAGATTTATTTAGTGAAAATGATGCCATAATTAATCAATATGGTTTTCTTGATAATAGTGCACATCCCAATACATTTATTATTAAGGTTGAGTTTAGAAATAGTAAAGATTTTAATCAGATAAAAAAAATGATAAGTGAGTTCGCACGTAAAAACCATTTCAATTGGAGTATAGGTCACGACTGGACGAGAATGGATGATAATGATGATTATGCAATCTCATATTATGAAACTAGTTTAAATATATTGGTATTTTACTACTATAACCAGAAACATCCTAATAATTTAATAATTGCAGTTAATACTTACTCTGAAGTATTAAATTCCAAGAATAATTAAGGATGATGAGATTCAAAGCACTTTCTTCACTAATATGTTACTTATAGTTGGACAAAACTAAAAGCAGGTAACTATTCAGCACCCTCGTTTAGGGTAGGAATACAAAAAATAAGAATCCCGA
>CAZSIK010000293.1:0-5064 GCA_964606515.1 uncultured Prolixibacteraceae bacterium | reverse complement strand
CTCGACCAGCAGATGGTGGGATTGAGCGTGTCGGTGCCCCTTCTCGATTGGGGCGACAGCAAAGGGCGCAGGCAGATGGCCTTGAATCAGAAGGAAGTAGTCGATATTGAAGTGAAACAATCCATAATCGATTTTGAGCAGGAAGTAAATTTAAAAGTGATCGATTTCAACCTGCAGGCACGCGAGGTGTGGAGCGCAGCCAAGGCCGACACATTGGCCGGACAGTCGTTCGAACTGACCAAGAAACGTTTCGTGCTGGGCAAGGCCGATGTACTGAAGCTGACCAGCTCGATGAGCGCGCAGCAACAGGCTTCGGAACGCTACATCAACAGCCTGGCTACTTATTGGCGTTACCTTTATGAGGTTCAGGAGCTGACTTTGTACGATTTCATCAACAAAAAAACTTTGGAGGCTGATTTTGAAGAACTTGTCAATTCCCGAAAATGACCAAAAAAAACAACGTACCTGCTTTTTCGGTGATCGTGGTGTTTGTGCTGCTTATCATCATCGGGATTAGTTTGATCCCCTTGCTGAACATTCAACTGAACCCTTCGACGGCATTGCCGCGCACGGCAGTTTCCTTTCAGTGGCACGATGTATCGGCACGTGTAATCGAGCAGGAAGTAACCTCGAAGCTCGAAGGGGGCTTGGCTCAGATGAAGGGCGTGAGGAACATCTCTTCCGTGTCGCGGCGTGGCTCGGGCGAGGTGACCATCGAATTTAAAAAAGGCCTCGACACGGATGCCCTTCGCTTCGAAATGGCCATGATCATCCGTCAGCTTTTCCCCGGATTGCCAGAGGGGGTATCGTACCCCAGCATTTCCATGCGCCAAACCGACCGTAACGACAAGGGCCCCCTGATGAGCTACACTCTTAATGCCAATGCCAGTCCGTTATACATTCAGCAATATGCCGAAAACAACATCAAGCCCGTTCTGGCGCTGATTAAGGGGGTTAATAATGTTGAAGTATACGGCGGGAACCTGTTCGAGTGGGAAATCGTTTTCGATTCGAAAGCCCTTTTGGCTTTGGATGTTGATGCAGCAACGGTGGCCAGCGCCATCAACAATTATTTCCGAAGCGACATTCTTGGAATGGGACAATTGGGTGAATTTTCCGATGGGCAATCACATTCGGTGCGGGTGCAGCTTGAGCACGACCGGCCCGAAACTTTGTTTTGGAACGACATCCCCATTGTTCAGACTGTTGGACGAATAATCCGTTTGGGCGATATTGCCAGGGTAGAATACAAAGAAACCCTGCCCAAGTCGTATTTTCGGATCAATGGTTTGAACACGATCAACTTGGTGCTTTTTCCTGAACGTGGGGTCAACAACCTGAGGCTGGCCAATCAGGTGAAGGAAAAGATGGAACAAATCAGGCAGAATCTTCCGCCCGGCTTTTCTATCCTGTTGGCCAACGATTCTACTGTTTTCATCCAAGAAGAGCTTGAGAAAATAGGCTTGCGTACCCTTTTTTCCTTGCTTATCCTGATGCTCTTTGTGTTGGTGATCAGCCGGAAATGGCGCTATCTTTTCCTGATCTCGGTCAGTATTGCAGCCAACCTGATCATCGCCTGCATTTTTTACTACTTCTTTAAAATCGAAATGCACCTGTATTCGCTGGCCGGAATAACCGTGTCGTTCGGGATGATCATCGATAATAGCATCATTATGATCGACCACCTGCGTTACAGGGGCAACCGCAAAGTGTTCCTGGCCATTATGGCGGCAACGCTTACCACCATTGGCGCACTCAGCGTTATTTTCTTTCTGAAGGAACAGCAAAGGGTTAATTTGGTCGATTTTTCGCTTGTGGTCATGATCAACCTTTCGGTATCGATGGTTGTAGCCCTCTTTTTTATCCCCGCTTTGTTCGAAAAATTTCCGATGAAAAAAACCAAAGGAAAGCGATCGGTGCGGAGAAAACGCAGGTTGGTGAAGTTTAACCGGTTTTATATGAAGGTGATACGATTCAATAAACGCATTGCTGCGGTTTGGATCGTGATCTTCGTACTGGGTTTTGGTATACCGGTACATTGGTTGCCCGAGAAAATAGAAGGGGATAAGCCCTTTGCTGCATGGTACAACAAAACGATGGAGAGCGCCAATTTCAATCAAAATATAAAACCGATACTCGAAAAAGTGCTTGGTGGGTCGTTACGCCTGTTTTCTGAGAATGTATTCGAGAATAATTTTTATTCCGAACCCGAGCAAACCCGGCTGTATGTCCGTGGCTCGATGCCCGAAGGTTGCACGGTGCAACAGTTGAACGAAGCGGTGATGAAAATGGAAAACTACCTCAGTCGTTTCGATGAAATTGACTTGTTCCAGACTTCGATTTACAGCGCCCAGTCGGCAAGTATCAGCATTACTTTTAAAAAGGAATTTGAGTTTAGTGGCTTTCCCTATGCTTTAAAGGAAGAATTGGTTTCGAAAGCCATCAGTCTGGGCGCCATCGACTGGGGTGTTTATGGGGTGGGGCGGGGCTTTTCAAACGCTTTGAATACCGGTTTTAAAAACAGCTCCATCAACCTCGAAGGGTACAATTACGATCAATTGTACCGCATTGCCCAGGATTTGTTAGATTCACTCTCGCTTAATCCCCGGGTGAATGGTTTGGAAATCAATGCTCCTGGCGGATGGGGGCGAAGTCAGTCGCTTCATGAATATTTTCTGGGTTTCAACGCGCATCATTTTAGTCTGTATGATGTTACCCTGCCTCAGTTTTATGGTTTTCTTCAAAATAAACTGTACCGCACTAATCTGACTCCTGTATTTCTCGATGGTGAAAGGCAGTTGGTGTCGTTGGTTTCATCAGAAGTGGGGCAATTCAATGTGTGGGATTTAAAAAATGCCCCCATCGAATTGGGCAGCAAGCAGTTGAAAATGGAAGGTCTGGGTAGCGTCGAGAAACGGAAAACCGGTAACAGCATTCACAAGAACAACCAGCAATACCAACTGCTTGTTGAATACGATTTTATTGGACCAGAACAACTTTCACAGAGGGTAAGGGAACAACATATCAAATCTTTTTCAGAAAGGTTGCCCTTGGGGTATAAAATTTACAAACAATCGTGGGGCTGGGACCGGAATGAGAAAAAGCAGTACCTTTTAATTTTGCTTGTCATCGTGATCATCTTCTTTATCTGTTCCATTTTATTGGAATCGCTGAGCCAACCCTTGGCCATCATCAGCCTGATCCCATTTTCGTTCATCGGGGTATTCCTTACCTTTTATCTTTTCGATTTCAACTTCGACCAGGGTGGATTTGCCTCATTCATTTTGTTGTGTGGTATTGTGGTTAATGCTGGATTGTACATTCTGAACGATTACAATCAATTAATTAAAGAAGGGGGAAGTGTCAGGCGTTTGAATCTGTACCTTAATGCGTTCAATCATAAAATCATCCCCATTATGCTCACCAATGTCTCCACCGTATTGGGTTTGGTGCCCTTCCTTGCCGGTGGTCAGAAGGAAGTATTCTGGTTTTCGTTTGCTGTGGGCACCATCGGTGGGCTGTTGTTTTCGCTGATCGCTTTGTTGATTTATCTGCCACTATTTTTAAGGTTTGGGAACGAACAATATAGTAAAAGTAGGTCTTAGTCTTCCTACCCGAAAAAAAGTAAACTTGATCCATTTATCCCGATAAGGTTTCCGTTTTCAGCATTGGCAGTGCGGTAAACTTTTATCTTTGCCTTTATGGCAAGCCGGATGAACAACAGGGTTATAAATAATGGGCTAATTAATCCCAAAGTACCTTATTATGGTAGTCCCGGTTACACAAGGATACTTGCAAATTCGAATGTAACTCCCGCAACAGGACATGTTGACCCTCGGGGAGCTGATGATGGTGCGGATGCAAAAAGTAACCTTATTGATACAAAGAATGGTTTTGATGCTTCCCGCAGTGATTATGGGAATTCACCTGGAGAAAGAGTGGCTATAAGCCAATCGCTATTAGAGGGTATTGAGACTTTGAGCCAAAACTTCACGTTTAGTATTTCTGAAATTGCTGGGGGGAGTCACAGCGTAGGGTCATCTCATTACGATGGTGTTTCAATTGATGTGAATAAGGTAAATGGTGATAAAGTTATAGACATGTCAGCAACAGAGGTCAATGCTTTTCGTAATGCTGCTTTTGCCTCCGGTGCGTCTGTAGTTTATGACCCATACCATGACCCATATGGTGGACATAGCAATCATTTTCATATAAGTTGGTAATAATTTAAAATTAAATAAAATGGAAAGGTTAACACTAATATTGTTATTTAGTTTTAGTGTTTTAATGTTTGGGTGCAAACCAGCGCCAAAGAAAACAGACAATCCAAATACTGAACTACAAATAGACAAATACGAAAAAATTGAGAAAATATTACCTGCTGATGTCATTGAAAGGTTACGGGCATCAAAAGGAAAAATGAGTCAGCAAGAGGAATTTTATGTGATTGGTGAGAATTGGGATGAAATATTAGGGAAATTAAAATTCGACCCCTCTACATGTGTGGAAAACTATAGCTATAAAATCGACAGCAACGGAAATGAGGCAAGAATTGAACTGTATCATCAAAAAACTCAAATAGTAAGAGTAGAGAAACGAATATTTGATTCAAATAATGAGCAATTATCCTATTCAATGTTTGACTTTTATGAAAATGAATGCCTTAGCAATACAACCCGGAACAAAAAAGATCAAATGTCATATACTTATTCTATGCTTTTAGGGGCGCTCATTAAATTTGATGTAGACTACAATCCCATTGACATGAGCGATATACAAAAGCGGCAAGCCATTGAATCGGCCAAAGCATCGCTTGATTCAATAATGCAGCATTTCCCCGAGTTCAAGTACTCGATTAACTGGAAGTAGCCCAACCACAATAACAAAAACTGGCAGAAGCGATCTTCTGCCAGTTATGTTTCTTTATATTCCTTGGTGGTGGTTTCCCTGAACATTTTCAGTACAGTGATTCATTGATTTGCCTAATCGCATCATTGACAAAACTGTAACTATTTGGCTTTATGATTAAAAACCTTATTTTCAAGTAAAACCTCAGTAGCCATT
>CAZSIK010000292.1:0-5087 GCA_964606515.1 uncultured Prolixibacteraceae bacterium | reverse complement strand
TGTGTAATGCGGTATTGTGGGCCAGCCATGTAGTTCAAAGCTGTAGCACCAAGTAAAATCAGGATTTTTGGATTTATCAGTTCAATTTGTTCCAGCAGCCAAGGCATGCAAATCTCGGCTTCTTGCTTGGTAGGAGGGCGGTTGCCGGGAGGGTGGCACCGCACAATGTTGCTGATAAAAATGTGTTCGTTACGGGTAAAGCCACAGGCCTCCAAAATCTTATCGAGCAATTGCCCCGAACGGCCAACAAACGGATGGCCAACACGGTCTTCATCGTAACCGGGCGCTTCGCCAATCACCATTATGGGGGCATGAATGTTCCCCTCGCCCCAAATTACATGGTTGCGGGTTTTTGACAATTCGCAACGGTTACAACTAAGAATGCGCTCTTTTAAGTTGTTTAATTCGGTATTCATAAATGATTGTTAAAAAGCTTAAAGTAAACGATAATTCTTTATAATCAGCCTTTAATTGCCGTTTTTAATACCCCATATTTAATGGTGAACAATTTGTGTTCGGGCGGATTGTTGTGTAGTTCATCTTCAATCCACCGCATGTGTTTGGTCAATACCGGTAAAACTTCGACTGGTGTTTCGGAATATATAATTACCGGTATAAAATGCCGGTTAACCATCCGTATGTTACGCCCAAATTGTTTCGAAACAAGAACATTGACACCTTTTTCCTTTAAAAAATTAATGATTGCCTGGCCTTTTTTCTGGGAACCATGTTCCACTTCTTCGTCGAAATTTTGGAAGAGATTGTTTTCGCAACTAAAAAGAACGAGTTCATTGTTTTTCCATTCGTAAATCAGGTATTGGTCCGCGTCGCCAAAATGTTTCGACTGAAAATTGTGCGAATGGTCTACGGCCATGGCAAGATGAATATTATTGACAATCATTTTTTAATCGCTTTTATTACTACAAAACTTCCTTTCCCGTATCCATTTTCAAAATATTCAATTTCTTTTATTTTGGAAAGCGGTTTGAAAATGGTTTGCACTGTTTCATGTATTTTGAAGCTGTTTTCTTGCAACAACGAATAAATGTCTTGTGTGTCGAAAAAACGGGCATCCTTATAAAATGCACTTTCATTTTTGTGTATTAAATAGCTTTGCCCAACCTTACTGCTTCGATCGACAAAAGCGACAATGAGTTCCCCTTGAGGTTTTAAAACTCGGTTTGCTTCACGGAATGTTTGTTCTGGATCATCGACGAAACAAATCGTTGTAACCATCAAGGCATAGTCGAAACGTTGGTCGGGATAAGGAAGTTTTTCAGCTGTTCCAGGTAGGACATTGATGCCGCGCTCTTTTGCTTTATCCCTCATGGTGACTGAGGGATCGCAACCGTTGACAACCCCCAGCGCCGAAGCAAAAATTCCACTTCCTACACCTATCTCTAGCCCATTGCCGTTTGGCGGCATTTGGCTGCGAATTGCTTCAAGTTCCGACAAGAAAACAAATTTGAAATCCTCGAACCACTGTTCATATTCATGTAAATGCAAATCGAAAGGTTCTGTTTTAGGCATGTCTTTGATGTTTTATAGCTTATTGTCAATATCTTCGGCGGCCATTACCAAGGCATTCCCTGCAGGGTAAAACGACTGATAAGGCTGGGATGAATAGCTTAACTCAATTAGGTCGTTCACGGTAGCTCCTTTTTGAATGGCAAACGAAATCAAATCGACTAGGTTTGTAACAGGCTCTCCACTTAATACTTGGCCACCAATAATTCTTTTAGAATTTTTTTCGGCCAGCAATTTCACCCTGAGTTCCTTTTTCCCTGGCATAATGGGGAATTGGGTGGTAAGTTGGCTATATCCTTTTACAAATTCGAACCCTTCTTTAAGTGCCGCGTTGGCCGATAAACCGGTTCCGCCTACATAATAATCGTAAACTTTGGTTGCTGCACCATTGATAAATCCTTTGTATTCCGATGGTTCGCCTAGCAAATTGTTGGCAAGCACCATGGCCATTGGTACGGCGTTGGTGGCCAGTTTGCCCGGAGCGCTCTCCCCGGTCAAGAAGCCTTTAAAGTCGGCACAGTCGCCAACGGCGTATACATTTGGAATGTTGGTTTCCATTCGATTGGTCACTACAACTCCGCCTCGGTTGGTGTTTAGTTTTCCCTTGGGCAGAAAAGCCAATTCGGGAACAACACCTGTGGCAAATACCACAAGACCTTTCACAGTTTCGTTGTTGTTGCCGGTACAGGGTGCATAGTCGCCAAAGTAAATCACCTCGCCGGTGTCAAGGTGCAGTTCGTTGGCACAAGTTTTACCAATAATGCGCTCCACCTTTGAATTGAGCAATAAATGGATTCCGTTTTTGTTGAGTTCTTCGGCAACCCGCTGCGCAAAATCGAGACCGACCAAATTGGGCAAAACTTGGGAAGCCATATCGACCAGAGAAACATCGAGCCCTTTGTGTTTTAGTGCTTGAGCCAGTTCAATGCCAATGGCCCCTGCTCCTACAACCACGGCTCGTTTCAAACCATTTTGTATAAGGGTTTGTATTTTTTCAAGATCGGCCTGGGTTTTAAACCCCATTACGCCATCGAGCGTGCTGCCTTCGATTGGTGGAATGAAAGGCCTTGCACCGGTGGCAATTACCAGCTTGCGATAGGCAATCGAAGTATCGTTGTCGAGCACAACTTGGTTGTTCTCAAAATCGACCGAAGTAACGGTTCCCCGAATTAAACTAGCCCCACTTTCGGTAACCAATTCGTCTTTTTTGAAGCATTTCTTTTCGTCAATCAAATCTTCGATTACATAAGGCATAGCGCAATAAATCAGGCTATGGTCTTCGGGCCTGATGATTGCCATTTTAAACTTGTTGCCCAGTCGTTTGGCCAGTGTAATTCCTGCTGGCCCTCCACCAATTACCACAATGTCGTATATCATAATGTTGTATTTTTCTATTGTTCCAATATTTCTTTTACATTTCCTTTTCGTTCTTTTACAATGAGATTGGTAACGGGGGCTGCTGATTTTGCTTGGAAAATCATGTCGTGTCCAAGGCAAAGCCCCATGGTGATGTTCAGTTCGGTTCCGGCTTCGGCCAAATATTTAGCTTGTCCGGCCGGGTTGCACGAGATGCCTTCGTAACCTTCGACCAGTTCGTTAAATGGAACGCGCCCAAGTTTGCAGTTCGCTTTCGAAACTTCGAAGCCATGATCCTGAAAAATTCGCTCTAACTCATTGGCTTGTTTGGTGAAAGAAGTGCAATTTGCGATACCGATTTTTCGAATGTTAGCAGTTTTTGCAAAAGCAATTATTTCCTCGATTCGATTGTTGTTCCTATTTTTTGAATCTTCTGTCCATTTCAGAATCTGTTTGTCTAAAGTGTTGTATATATTTGTGTAATCCATCAGGAAAATTTTTAGGGTTCTAATACAATTTCGTCGACTGCTTTTCCGGGATAAATCATTGGGAAAACGTTGGCTTCTTTTTCAATCTTCACTTCGAGGAGAAAAGGCCCATTGTGGCTTAACATTTCGTCGATGGCTCCATTCAGTTCTTCTCGTCTGCTAACTAATTTACTTTCAATTCCAAATGAATTGGCCAGAAGCGGAAAGTCGGGAGTTGGCATGTTGGTTTCGGCATATCTTTTTTCGTTGAACAATTGTTGCCACTGCCGCACCATTCCTAGAAAATTGTTGTTCAGTATTACAATTTTCACGGGAAGATTGTATTGAAAAATGGTTCCCAATTCTTGCAGGGTCATTTGGAAACCCCCATCGCCAGAAAAAAGGACAACGGTACGATTGGGTTGGCCAACTTGTGCTCCCATTGCCGCGGGCAGTCCAAAGCCCATGGTTCCCAGACCGCCCGAGGTGATGAAAGAGTTGGGAATTTTGTATTCGTAGTAACGTGCGCCCATCATTTGGTTTTGTCCCACATCGGTAACCACGATTGCTTCGCCTTTTGTTTTTTCTGAAATGATGCGGATTACTTCGCCCGAACGTATTAACCCATTCTGTGGAAAGGCTTCTTTTTGAATCACTTTTTCAAACTCAATTTCTTCCAGTTTTCGAAAGCGATCCATCCACGATGAAGAAATCTTCTGGAGTTTGTTAAGATCGATTGCTTCGAGGAACTCTTTCACATTGGCATGAATGGCCAGATGTGCCTTGACATTTTTATTGAGTTCGGCCTTGTCGATATCGACGTGAACAATGGTTGCTTGTGGTGCATATTTTTCGATTACCCCCGTAACCCGATCGTCGAAACGCATGCCCAAGGCAAGAATCAAATCGGCTTGGTTGGTGAGCATATTGGGCGCGTAATTGCCGTGCATGCCAAGCATTCCAACATAGTTTGAGTGGCTCTCGGGCATGAGCGATTTCCCCAACAAAGTAACCGCTACCGGTAGTTGAAGCGTTTCGGCAAAACGGAGCAATTGGTTTTGGGCGTTGGCCAACAAAATGCCATGACCAGCCAAAATAAGTGGTTGGCGGGCCTTGCTCATCATTTCCGTAAATGTGTTGACATCTTGATGCTTCAACTCGGGTTCTGGATTATACGAGCGCATATTTCTTTTTACCTGATACGAAAAATCACAGGTTGCGAGTTGTGCATCTTTTGTAATGTCGATCAGTACGGGCCCGGGTCTTCCACTTTTGGCAACAAAAAAAGCCTTAGCCATAACATTGGCAATCTCACTTGCTTCAGTTATTTGAAAATTCCATTTGGTAATGGGCATCGACAAACTGATCATGTCGATTTCCTGAAAAGCATCGGTACCCAACAGGTTGGAAGGAACTTGTGCCGTAACAAATACAACAGGTATTGAATCGAGAAAGGCATTTGCGATGCCCGTTATCAGGTTGGTTGCCCCTGGCCCCGATGTTGCAAAACATACGCCCGGTTTGCCACTGACTTGTGCGTAAGCTTGTGCTGCGTGTGCTGCACCTTGTTCGTGACGTACCAAGATGTGTTTTAATTGATTGCCTGTTGAAAATAGCTTGTCGTAAATGGGCATCATGGCACCCCCTGGATAACCAAAAATGGTATCTACTTGTTCTTCAACCAGCGACCTTAGAATGGCTTCGGCCCCTGTTACCGATCTGGAATCTTTGTCCATA
>CAZSIK010000291.1:323-5186 GCA_964606515.1 uncultured Prolixibacteraceae bacterium | reverse complement strand
CAGGTGCGCTTTATGCGCAACAGTTTTGGCTGCATTTGGCTTGGTTGGGTGCGAGAAGTTGGATATTTATTCAATTGATGCGCCCTCTGACCTTCAGGGAAAGATCGATTCCATTGCCAACATCGCAGTAAGACAAAAGGAAATTGCTGATTCTATTGAAGCATTAAGAACCGCAGCATTGGAGGCTCGTCTTATTGAGGATATCTATCAAGTAGGTAATACCGATAACTCTACGGGTTGGTGGGGCGGTCACTCCAAGTACTATCGTTTGGCTACCAACGCAGACACTGTCTATGTGAAGTTCAAAAACTTTACAAGTGGTAAAAATGTGTGGTGCAGCTGGGTACAGGCCATTACCAACGATGTTGCACGTGGTGGCGACGGCTATCTTGAATATGCCATTTGGCGTGCCGACAACTACGGCAACTTTGCCTGGGGTACTGAAAATGGCGTTGGATGGAACACCGAAAACGAAGGTGACACTCACGGCAGACAGCAAACTACAAACTATGCCGACATGGCAACTGATAAAAAGGATTTTACTGATTACATAAATTTGATGAACGGTGCAGATTGCGTTGCATCGATTACACGTGGAGGAGATTCGATAAAAGTAGAGGTTAAAATGACTGCATTGTCGGGCCAAATCCTTACAAAATCGTTTTACATAGTCGAAAATGGCATTGAAAACAAGCCTATTCGGATATTCTGGACCTTAGAAAATTGTCACCTCGTGTTCTATAAAACACTCACTCCTGCATTAGACGAATTTACACCCGAATTTGAACTAAATCCAAATTGGAATAGTGGATCCGTCGACGAGATAGAAGAAGAGAAACCTATAACAGGAGGAGCAACCTTCAGGGCAGACATGACCGCTACGATAACAACTGCTTCCAACCAGGTGTTTACCTATACTTATTTTGCAACAGGACTTCCTTATGGAGGCTTCGGTTCATTCTTGCTTATCGAAGGTGGACACATAGTCATGAATCCTACCGAGTCATATTATTGTCCCCTTTCTGATACGGCAAAAAATTCAGCTTGGTATTATCCTTATGCTGTGGAAACAATTGTAGGTTTAGAGGACAATACAACACCTTGGTGGAATTCATTTAGTAATTATACAACAGTAATTGGCGAAGGATATTTCCACTATAAGTTTGTTAACTACACAAATGGAGTAAACAATTGGAATAACTGGGTTCTTGCGATAACTAACGGACAGAAACGTGAAAGCAACAGTTACAAAGAATGCTTTGTACTGCGTGCCGATAGCTATGGTTGGGGTGACTACTACTTAGGGGATAATCTGGCAAATAACTACGATTGGGACAACTTCGCCACCAATATGAACGGTGCTACTGTTGAAATTTCCTTAAAAATTTCTACGGAGGTTTCATCTACGGAAAAATCGGCTTTTATTAGCAAAGCATTGAAACCAGGAGAGACCATTCAATAGCGCTATAAAGTGTATTAATCATTAAGAAAAATTTTATGACTATGAAATATTCATTATTAATCCTGTTGGCATTACTGGCGCTTGCACCGGCCACCTATGCAAAGGGGACAGGCAATGCCGACCAGATGTCAATGACCCAGAAAGAAAACAAAACAGTAAAAGGAAAAGTTATTGACGAAAACGGGGAATTGCTTCCAGGCGCAACCGTACAGGAAAGAGGTACATCCAATGGGGTCATTACCGACGTTGATGGCAACTTCTCTATTTCTGCTTCTCCAGATGCTACGCTGATCATCTCTTTTGTAGGATACAAAAGTATAGAAGTAAGCGTTAAAGGAAAAACTGAACTGGGCAACATTACCTTAGTTTCAGAATTAAAAGAGATCGACCAGGTGGTTGTAATCGGTTACGGTACACAACGCAAGGTCGACCTCACCGGTTCGGTGGCCATCGTCGATGCGGATGAGATGAAAAAAGTATCGCACTCGAACATCTCGACCATGCTCGAAGGAAAAGTTTCCGGTGTTCAAATTACAAGCGACGGTCAACCGGGAGCCGACCCAATTGTGCGTATCCGTGGTATCGGTTCATTCGGCAGCACTTCTCCCCTCTATATCATCGATGGTGTTCCTATGGGAACAACCATTCGCGACTTTTCGCCAAACGATATCGAAACCCTTCAGGTACTTAAGGATGCTTCTGCAGCCGCCATCTACGGTTCGCGTGCTGCAAACGGCGTGGTGATCATTACCACAAAGCAGGGCAAAAAGAACGAGGCGATGAAGATCAACTACAAGGGCTATGTTGGGATCGACCAGGTAGAAAAAGATGTATATGATGTAATGGATTCGAAACAATATGGACAGTACATCACCATGGCATTCAAAAACAGTGGCATGGATGTTCCTGCCGGATACAATCCGACAAGTCCAAAATACATCGATCCAAACCAGGTAAATACAAATTGGTTCAATGAATCGTTCAAAACAGGTATTCGTCAGAATCACAACATCAACATGTCGGGAGGGGGTGCAAACAATACCTACAACATTGCGCTCGACTACTATAGCCAGGAAGGAACCATGCACGGTGCCGGTCCTAACTTCGACCGTTATACGGCCCGTATCAACAACACGATGGATGTTAAGTTTGTCAAAATCAAAACAAACATCGTGTATAGCCACAGCAACCAGGACAATATGGGACTGAGTAACGCCAACGAGTGGGTACAAGGCTTGTATGGAGCACAATATCCTGTGATGGCTTCGGCCTTGCTGACACCTCCAACCATTAAAGCTTACGATGAATCGACCTGGGTTCTCGATGACAAAATCTCATCTGCATCGGAATACAGCTACGACTCCTATGGTTTTGGCACATACTACGACGATGTTCATGGAGACTTGCGTGTAACCAACCTTTTACTTACCAACAGTCTTTTGAAAAGAAACTCTGTTGTTGATCGAATTGTTGCATCCGGCTCGGCAAACGTAGACCTCATCGGCATGGTTGGTCTCAAAAGCAGCAAACACAAACTGGATTACAACATTAACCTTTCGTACAGTAAAACCCTTGCTAAGGACTTTACCTTTGTACCAGCATTTATCCAAAGCACAACAAACTACTTGTCGAAGAACAATGAGACCCTGACACAGGGTTATCGTAACTATAGCGACGCACTGATTGAAAACACATTAAGCTACGATGGAAAATTTGGGCTCCATCATATCAATGCGGTTGTGGGTCAAACCTTCCAGCATGAAATATACCACACCCTTACCGGCATAGGCGTTAACATGCCCGAACCCTACTATCTGCAAGTAGACAATGCAGAGGAAACTTCGGCAACAAGCTATGAAAGCGAACACGCATTGGCTTCGTACATTGGTCGTGTCAACTACGATTTCGATGAAAAATACCTTATTTCGGCAACAGTACGTCGAGATGGATCAAGCCGTATTGCTGATGATAAAAACACCCCACAAAATGAGCATTGGGATTGGTTCCCATCGGTATCGGCAGGTTGGCGTATCGACCGCGAGGGTTTCTTCTCCGTGTCCAAATCGACAATCAACCTGTTCAAGGTTCGCGGTAGCTATGGTGTACTTGGTAATGAGAACATTGGCGAGTATCAATACATGGATGTTATGTCGAGAGGAAACTATACCTATAGTTTTGGAAACAATAAGGTTACCGGCTCAACACTCACAAACTATGTAAACACAGCTATCAGATGGGAAAAGAAAAAAACGATTGACCTTGGCCTCGATCTCGGCATGTTCAACAATCAGTTGGAATTTACCTTCGACTGGTATAAGTCAACATCCGAAGACCTTCTCTATAGTGTAGCTGTTCCTATCAATGCTGGCGCTGCCAACACAACCGTAACGATGAACGCAGCAACCATGGAAAACTCAGGTCTTGAGTTCCTGGTTAACTATCACAATCGTAAAAATCCTGTCAAGTATGACATCTCAGCAAACTTGTCGACCCTCAACAACAAGGTAACCAAGCTGGGTGTTTCGGGCGAACCACGCACCGATGGCTATTGCCGCACAGAAATTGGCCGTGAAGTAGGTGAATTCTATGGCTATGTGTACGAAGGAATCTTCCAGTCGCCAGAAGATATCAACAACCGTGTCAACTCACTGGGCAATCCTATCAACCAGCCCGAAGCACAACCTGGTGATGTTGCATACGCCGACATCGCAGGCGCCTTCGATGCCGATGGCAACCCAATACCCGATGGTGAAATTACCAACGCCGATCAAAAATTTCTGGGCAGTGGTTTACCAAAAGTTCATTTCGGTTTAAATGCACGTGTTGAATGGAAAGGTTTCGACCTGAACCTTTCAACATATGGAGCTGCCGGATTCAAAGCTGTCGATTTTGTTGACCTTACCTTAACCAGTTCTTATGGTACCCTCAACAAGAACGTTGATCTGTTGAATGCCTGGACACCGGAGAATAAAAACACCGATGTGCCCCGCGTTGCTTACAAATCGGCAGGTTCAATCACCAACGATATGTTCAGCGAACGTTTCTTGCAAGATGCTTCTTATCTGAAAATTGCCAACATCGAATTGGGTTATAACTTCCCGAACAAATGGTTTGGTGGTTATTTAAACGGCGTTCGGGTGTATGCATCGGCTCAAAATTTGGCCACATTGTCAAAATACAGAGGGTACAATGTAGACTTTGCCGGAGGTACATTCACTCCTGGTTACAACTATGCTTCGTATCCAACACCTCGGACCATAATGTTCGGAGCACACTTCTCATTCTAATTCATAAACTAAATAATAGAAAATCAATATGAAAAGTTTAAAGATATTTCTGACAATGCTGGCGCTGATCGGAGGCATGACAGCTTGCAATGACGCACTCGATGTTCAGAACCC
>CAZSIK010000291.1:0-313 GCA_964606515.1 uncultured Prolixibacteraceae bacterium | reverse complement strand
GCGTTACGACGGTACATTTTCCCGCGTTGGTTACACCATGGATGCTGTACGTGGCGATGAAGTTTGGAACTCATCTCAACAGTGGTATTTAGAGTACGACAGACTTAATTCTCCGGGTACAATCGGAATCGGTGACGAGTGGCCATGGCGCAGCTTCTACATTATCGTAAACCATACCAACTTTATTTTGTGGAAAGTCGAGGATGTTAAAATGTCGGTAGATTCTTATAATCAGATAGCCGGACAAGCTCTCTTCCTCAGGGCCCTTGCATACTATTATTTGACTACCTATTACCAGACTGTTCCATTAACT
>CAZSIK010000290.1:0-5197 GCA_964606515.1 uncultured Prolixibacteraceae bacterium | reverse complement strand
TTTGGATGAGACCGACTCGGGACTGGACATCGATGCTTTGCGCATCGTGGCCAATGGCGTGAATAAACTGAAAACGGCCGAAAATGCTACGGTTGTGATTACGCACTACCAGCGTTTGCTCGATTTTATTGTGCCCGATTACGTGCATGTTTTGTACAACGGGCGCATCGTTAAATCGGGAGGCAAGGAGCTGGCCTTAGAGCTTGAAGAAAAAGGATACGACTGGATCAAAAAGGAAAACGCAGAGTAAAACCATGAGTAAAACAACAATAAAGCATCAGCATAACAGTCTGTTTTCTGAGATCAAGACCATGATCGAGGAAAGTAGAAGGCATGTAGCTGTAACTGTAAATGCTACAATTACAATGCTTTATTGGAAAATTGGAAAAAAGATTAAGGAGGAAGTACTGGATAACCAACGGGCAGGATATGGTGAGCAAATCGTTCAAAATCTTTCGATTGAACTTACCCTTATGTATGGCAAGGGCTGGGGAGTTAAACATATCCGGCATTGTCTACGCATTGCGGAGACTTTTCATGACGAGCAAATTGTCTACGCATTGAGTAGACAATTTACCTGGACACATCTGCGGATATTGATGTATGTAGACGATGGTCTTAAAAGAGAATTTTATATCGAAATGTGCCGCCTTGAGAAATGGAGTACCCGGACTTTGAATGATAAAATTAATTCAATGCTTTTCGAACGTACGGCCATTTCAAAAAAACCAGATCAGACAATTGCTTTTGAACTAAAGGAACTTCGTGATGAAGGAAAATTGTCACCCGAGATGGTATTCCGCGATCCTTATTTTCTCGATTTCCTTGGGTTGAAGGATGCATTTAGTGAGAAAGACCTGGAGCAGGCAATTTTAAATGAATTGGAGAAATTTATCCTCGAAATAGGGCAGGGCTTTACATTTGTTGAACGTCAAAAAAGAATGGTTATCGACAACGAAGACCATTATCTCGATTTGTTGTTTTACCACAGGAAGTTGCGTAGACTTGTCGCTATTGACCTGAAGCTTGGAAAATTTAAGGCCAGCTATAAAGGGCAAATGGAACTTTATCTACGTTTTCTTGAAAAATATGAAAAAGAAGAAGGGGAGGAAACCCCCTTAGGTTTGATCTTGTGCTCCGAGAAATCGCCGGAGCAAATTGAGTTACTTAAATTGGAAGAATCTGGAATTAAGGTAGCAGAATACCTGACCGAACTCCCATCGAAAAAACTTTTGGAACGAAAGATCGTACAGGCCATTGAGTTGGCTAAATTGCAAATTGATAATCATAGCAATCATGAACAATATTTCAAATAATACCTTCACCGCTACAACCGAGCTGGCCGATCTGTACCGCAGCAACCGCGAATTGTATTTCGAAGATTGCCCGGATGTGATGAACCGCTTGCGCGATGAGGCCATGGAACAGTTTCTACTGCAAGGCCTGCCATGGCGGAAAATGGAAAATTACAAGTATTCCGACCTGCGCCCGGCATTTCAAAAAGACTTTGTAGTGGTGCCGCGCTATGTAAAACAGGAAATCGATCTGCACGATGTCTTTAACTGCGATGTGCCTAATTTTGAATCGCATCTTGTGCTGATGATTAACGGTTGGTACTATGCACGGAACCGCAAGGTGGGCAACCTACCCGAGGGGGTAATTTGTGGTAGCTTAAGTGAAATGGCTGCTGAGTATCCCGAATTGGTCGGGCAATATTACGCAAAGCTTGCCGATGTTACAAAAGATCCTTTTACAGCCCTTAATACCGCATTGGCTAAGGACGGTTTGTTCTTGTACATCCCCGATAACGTGACCCTTGAAAAACCCATTCAGGTAATTAACCTGTTGAAAAACAAGGAAAATACATTTGCCACCCAACGCAATTTGTTCGTGGTGGGCAAAAATGCCGAGGCCAGGGTGGTGTTCTGCGACCACACCCTTAACGACAATTACTACATCGCCAATAACCTGATCGAGTGTTTTATTGACGAAGATGCCCGTTTTGGATTGTTCAGTGTTCAGAACCAACATGCACAGGCCACCAATATCGCTTCGGTTTTTGTACATCAGGAACGGGGTTCAAAAGTCGAAAGCAATATTGTTACCCTCAATGGGGGTATTCTTCGAAACAACACGTATGTAATGCTGAGTGGCGAACACGCCGAGGCCAACCTTTTTGGCTTGTCGCTTCTCGACGGTAAACAACATGCCGATAACTTTACTTCAATCGATCATAAGGTGCCCAATTGCCACAGTAATCAGTTGTTCAAGAACGTGTTGGATGAAGAAGCCACCGGCGCCTTTACCGGTCGCATCCACGTGCACCGTGATGCCCAGAAAACGCTGGCTTACCAGCGCAACAACAACGTGCTGATGTGCGAACGTTCGCAAATGAACACCAAACCGCAGTTGGTGATTGATGCCGACGATGTACGTTGCAGTCATGGCGCTACCATTGGCCGCATCGACGAAGAAGCGCTTTTCTACCTTCGCGCACGGGGCATCCCTGAGAAAGAAGCGCGGCTGATGCTGATGTTCGCCTTTGCCGATGAAGTGATTGCTACTATACCGGTCGAAGCCCTGCGTGAAAGGATCAGCGAGCTGGTCGACCGCCGTTTGCGCGGCGATCTCGATCCCTGCAAGAGCTGCCAGGTACATTGTGTGAACAAGTAAAAGTTGTAAAATGATCCAACACATAGAACAAATTCGCGCCGATTTCCCGCTTTTGCAAAAGTTGGTGTACAAAAAGCCCTACGTTTATTTCGACAATGCCGCAACCACTTACCGGCCTTTGCAGGTGTTGGCTGCCGAAGAAAAGGTGTACCGCGAGTTTAACGGGAACCCGCACCGGGGTGCCCATTACATGAGCAACCAAACCACCATGGCCATCGAGGCCGTTCGCGATAAAGTGCAGCAGTTCATCCATGCTGCCGAGCGCGAGGAAATCATCTTCACCCGCAATGCCACCGAAAGCATCAACTTAGTGGCTTATTCGTATGGTGAAGCTTTTATTGGTGCTGGCGACGAAGTAATAGTGACCGAAATGGAGCACCATGCCAACATTGTTCCCTGGCAACTGGTATGTGAACGAAAGGGTGCTAAATTAAAAGTACTTCCCTTCGATGATTCAGGCCGGCTAATGATCGAAAAGCTACCCGAACTCACAACCAGGCATACGAAAATAATTGCTGTTACTATGGTGTCGAACGTGATGGGTGTTGTAAATCCCATTCAACAAATCATAGAAATGGCTCACAAACAGCAGGTACCGGTTTTGGTCGACGCTGCTCAGGCGGTGCAGCACATGCCCGTTGATGTGCAGCAACTCGATTGCGATTTTCTGGCCATGTCGGGTCATAAAATGTACGGCCCAACCGGCGTAGGTTGCTTGTACGGAAAGCGAAAATGGCTCGAACAAATGCCGCCGTTTTTGGGTGGTGGTGAGATGATTGAGAAAGTGACCTTTGAAAAAACTATCTTTAATCAGATACCCTATAAATTCGAGGCTGGTACCCCCAATTTCGGGCAGATCATCGGGCTGGATGCGGCCATCGATTACCTGAACCGGCTGGGTATTGAAAACATTGCTGCATACGAGCACGAGTTATTGGAATACGCCTACGAAAGGTTAAAAACCATCAGCGATATCCGTTTCTTTGGGCAAACCAATCAACAATCGGGTGTGATTTCCTTTCTTATTGGTAAAATTCATCCTTACGATATGGGTATGTTCCTCGACAAAATGGGCTTTGCCGTGCGCACCGGACACCATTGTGCCGAACCCCTTATCGACCATTTTCAAATACCCGGAACAGTAAGGGCTTCGTTTGCTTTTTACAATACCAAAAAAGAAATTGACCGGTTTGCCGAAGCACTTGTAAAAGTTAGAGCTATGCTTGCTTGAGGTACAATTGCTTGTAAGAAAGTGAAAAAACGGGGAAAGGGTAGGGTATTCTTCTGTGAAGATAATCAGGGTGAAAGTCTGGAAATTAGCCACTCGTTATTTTCCCTACTGTATTCAATCCGATCGTGGAGGCGAAATTCACGGCCTTGCCAAAATTCAAAACGGTTGGGGGTAATTTTATATCCTCCCCAATCAGAAGGTCGTTCAATTGTTTTTCCTTCCCATTTCATTGCTTCCTGTTCAAATTGTTTTTCAAGTGTTTCCCTATCCGTAATGATCGTGCTTTGTTCCGATACCAAAGCGCTGATTTGACTGTGGAAGGGGCGTTCGTGAAAATACGAATCCGAAATGGAAGAAGGCAACTTAATTATCTGTCCTTCAACTCTTACCTGGCGTTCCAATTCGGGCCAAAAAAACAAGGCTGCGACCTTCGGGTTATTTTTAATTTCTTTTCCTTTTCGGCTTTTATAATTTGTAAAAAAGTACAGCCCCTCTTCATCGATCATTTTCAACAATACGATCCTAAGCGAAGGTTGGCCTTGTGCACCGACAGTGGCCAACGACATGGCAGAGTATTCGTTGCATTGTGCTACCCGGGCTTCTTCGATCCATCCTTTGAGTTGTTCATTGGGATTAAAAGCTACATTCGATTCATTGAGTTTTTGTTGAATGTATTCTTTTCTAACAGAAAACAAGTTCATTTTTATTGTCGTTCATGTAAAGTTTGCCGGGTTATTTTACCCCATTTTTTAATTACATCGTCGGTCCAGTTGCCAAACGAAGAGGCCCTTGGAATCAGCATGGAACACGATTCGTCCTTGTCGGAAAGCGACCAGGCAAGCCAGCTGATGCTATGGCTTTCCATCCAGTCGATGTAGTTTTTCCATTCGTCTTCGTCGATGGGGCCATTTCCGCTTGCCTCCATACCGGCACATTCCGATACAAAAAGTGGGATTCCTTGGGCAAGTGCTGAATCGCAACGGTCGCGGAGCCATTGTTTATGGGTACCGGCATAAAAGTGCATGGTATACATGATGTTTTTTTGTCCGATGATGGGATCGGCGGCTACCAGGTGAAGGTCCTGACACCAGTGTGGCGATCCCACCAAAATCAGGTTATCGCTGTCGATGGCCCTGATGGCTGCTATAACCTCTTCTGAATATTCTTTCACTTCTTCCCAGGTGAAGTAGTCGGGTTCGTTCCAGATTTCGTAAATCACGTTGGGGTAATCCTTGTATTGCCGGGCCATCTTTTCGAAGAAAGCAACTGCTTCCCGCGTATGTTTTTTATGGC
>CAZSIK010000289.1:0-5202 GCA_964606515.1 uncultured Prolixibacteraceae bacterium | reverse complement strand
GCGCCTTTAAATATTTAACAATTCCTTTATAATATATCAATTTACAATTAACTACATATCCTTGGAAAAAAAATTCAAATTGATCCTCTTTTCCAGGACAAGTTGATGTACTTTTTAATGGCACTTCTCCATTTAAAATTGAAAAAACGTCCTCATTCCGGTCAACAATAATTGGTTCTTGGTCTGATGATAATTGACATTCATCCATAATTCTTGTTGCATATATTTTATTCTCTAATGGACAATCTTGAAGTAAAAAATCACCGACAACGATTTTTCTTTCTGGATTTAATAGCGTTTTATATAGATCATCCTCAAACAAAGAGGATTTTATAGAATCAAATTTATAATAAGAACGGTAACTGGAATAGCCAATTGCCTTTTCAAATACATCAAAATTCTCATCACCTAATCGATCCAAATAATCAAAGCAAGCATCCAAATCATCCTTACTTTCAAAAATAAGAGTATTGTTTTCAATAGATAAAGAAAAGTTATCAAAACCAATTATTGATGAAGGTTCAACTATTACAATATCTTCCGATTTATTACATGAAATGACAATCAGGGAGGATACAACGACAGTAAGAAATAATAAAGAATTTTTCATATTTTTGATTTATATGAACTCTATTGAGTGGCGACTCAGGGTTTATTATTTAGAATGACAGGCAGCAAAAGGTATAGTATACTGTGCTGCTTGTTTTTTATCCACCTATCATAAAAAACAAGTTTTGTTGCACAGCTCTTATTTTTGGTATTGAGTCATTTCCCATAGGCTTATAGTTTCAGATTATATAGCATTTTAGATAATAGGTTAATCAATATTTCATCTAATAAGACTTCATTATGGGTTTAGTTTTCATGCAAATAGAATTATTTTTTTCAAATATACATAATTTATTAAAAAAAAAGCAAAAAAATACTATTATTTACTTGGCAAAATAAAATTCTTTTGATTGTTGAACAACATCGCCAGAGTAAAGCCCGTATGAAGGAGTCGAAAGAAAGGTTAAGCCTGATTTTCGATAAGGTGAACGATATCGGTCATGGGCGGAGGAACCTCGAGGGCATCACCCTTCCTGTTCATGAATAGTTAAGCGACAAGAATAGAAAAAATTGCCTAACGGGAAAATCACAGCAGGGCTGTCATAAACAAACCTTTTATGACAGCCCTGCTGAATAATTATCAAATTAAAGTTTCTTAATAATTTTTTTCGTGTTTTTTGCCCCTTGGCCCTTTATTTCGGTCACGGAAGTCATTGCCAATGAATTCATAGTTTTCCTCGGCTTCAACCCTTACCCCTTTGTGGGTCATGCGGTTCAATTCCGAAATTATTTTTTTAGCCATTTTGCAATCCACTTCGACCGCAGTAGCACGTTTGAATACCTCGATCTGGCCCACTTCGATGTCACGCCTTCCTGAAGCTTTCACCATCAGGTCAATCACTTCTTTCTTGGAGATATCTTTACCTTTTCCAAGGTTGAAAAGCACCCTCGACATCGATTTCCCGCTTCCACGCCGGCGGTTCTCTTTTACCGGCATGGCCTGGCGATTCGAACGTTCATCCACATTCAGGTCTTCAGCATCTTTGTAATAGTCGAGAAAACGGTTGAATTCAACCGAAACAAAGCGTTTGATCAGTTCTTCTTTTGAAATGTCGGCCAGTTTTTCGTATACAGCATCCATGAAAGGATCGATCTGCTCGTGATTCACTTCCGACTGCTGCATTTTATCGACCAGGAACAAAAGTTGCCGTTCACAAATCTCCTTTCCATTAGGTACGGGCAAGCGGTTGAACCTGCGGTTGATTACCCGTTCAATTTCAAATATTTTTCCTTTTTCCTTGGTGTGGATGATCGAAACAGCGGTGCCTTCCTTGCCTGCCCTGCCGGTACGCCCGGTGCGGTGGGTGTAATTCTCCACATCTTCGGGCAACATGTAATTGATCACGTGGGTCAGGTCGGTAACGTCCAATCCCCTAGCAGCCACATCGGTGGCGACCAGCACGCTGAGGTTTCGTTCGCGGAATTTCTGCATCACGTAATCGCGCTGGGCCTGGGTAAGGTCGCCATGAAGGGCTTCGGCATCATACCCGTCGCGCATCAAGGCGGCAGCTACATCCTTGGTGTCCTGGCGGGTACGGCAAAAAACAATCCCGTAAATTTCAGGATAATAATCCACCACCCTTTTCAGCGCGGCATAGCGGTCTTTCGCCATCACCATGTGGTAAATGTGGTTTACACTTTCGGCGCTTGAATTCTTTTTTCCCATGGTGACCTCGACCGGCGAGCGCATATAATTTTTGGCAATAGCCGCAATCTCGTTCGACATGGTCGCTGAAAAGAGCATGGTATTCTTTTCTTTGGGCGTTTCAGCCAGTATCGCGTCCACTTCATCGCGGAAACCCATTTTTAACATCTCATCGGCCTCGTCGAGAACCAGAATCGCCACTTGGGAAAGATTCACTTTTTTACGCCTGATCAGGTCGTTCATCCTTCCGGGGGTAGCCACGATAATGTGAACTCCGTGCCTAAGTGCCATAATCTGCCGATCGATGGGAGCTCCACCATAAACAGCTACGATTTTGATCCCGCTGAGGTACTTGCTGTAATTTTCCAGATCGCCGGCAATCTGCATGCACAGCTCACGGGTAGGACTCAGCACCAGCAGTTGCGGCACCAAATTCGACACCTCGATGTGCATCAGCGCGGGCAGGCCAAAAGCAGCCGTTTTACCGGTACCGGTTTGCGCCAATCCAATGATGTCGCGTTTCTCACTTAATAACAACGGTATTACTTTCTCCTGAATCGGAGTGGGTGTTTCATATCCCAGGTCGCGGATACCGTTCATGATTTCCGACCGGAGGCCCATTTCACTAAATAACATTCACTTACATTTTACAGGCCTCCACGTTCCATCCATCACCACGAATACGCTTTAGCCCCATTCATATTTTCTTTCTTCCCGGGAAAGCACTTTGCCCTAAATTTCAAGCAAAAGAATTGATGTTTTTCCCTATTCCCCGGATGTTGAAGTTTCTCCAACTTCAAACGCGGCGCAAAAGTAAAAGAATTATTCAATTATCTTTGTCTCGTTCAGGTTTAAAATTGATACAATACTTTTTTTTAACAAGCATGATTAATTTGAAAGACAGGGGTATAGAGAGTGAATTGCGTTTCTCTACCTCCCGGGGCAGCGGACCAGGTGGTCAAAATGTGAATAAAGTAAACACTAAAGTAGAACTCCGCTTCAACATCATGGATTCGGCATTTCTTACAGCAGAAGAAAAAAACCTCCTGTTACAAAAATTGGAAAAAAAAATCACTTCCGATGGAGAGCTTATCGTTGTAGCCCAAGAAGATCGTTCACAACTAAGGAACCGGCAAAAGGCTACCGAACGGTTTTTTGAATGGGTTCAAAAAGCGTTGACCCCCCGTAAAAAGAGAAAAAAATCTGCTCCTACCCAAGCTTCAATTGAAAAAAGACTGAGATTGAAAAAAATTGCAGGCCAGAAAAAAGAACTTCGTAGGGTTAGTCCTGAACATTTTTAACCGGTTTGGAAGCTGAAACACTTGTCGCCTACTCTTCTTTTAACAGCATTTTGCTATTTTTGGCCATTAGTAATACTCAATTTCTGAAATTATGGCAAAAACAAACCCGGTGCTGTATATTTTCCTTTTTATTACGATGTGCATATACTCGTGCCAGCCTGAATCCAAACAATTTCAAATCAATGGCACCTGGCAATTTGCCATCGATAAGGAAGATCAGGGCACCAATGAACGTTGGTTTGAAAAGACCTTTACTGAAACCATCGTACTGCCCGGCTCCATGATGGAGCAAAATAAAGGTTTTACCCCTACCCTGACCACCCACTGGACTGGTTCGATCTACGACAGTTCCTGGTATTTCAACCCGGCAATGGAAAAATACCGTCAGCCAGGCAAGCTGAATTTTCCTTTCTGGCTAAGCCCCGAAAAGTATTATTTGGGGGCAGCCTGGTATCAAAAGGAGGTAATAATTCCAAAAGGATGGAAGAATAAACAAATTTTCCTTCACCTTGAACGCCCCCATTGGGAAACCACCGTATGGATCAACGGGCAAAAAGCCGGTATGCAAAACAGCCTTTCCACACCTCATCACTACATCATATCGTCGTTTGTAAAACCTGGCCGAAACAAAATTACCATCAGGATCGATAACCGCATAAAAGAAATCAATGTCGGGCCCGATTCACACAGCATTACCGACCATACCCAAGGCAATTGGAACGGTATTGTGGGAAAAATTTCTTTACAAGCCAAACCCAAATTGTCGATAAAGAATGTGAGAGTTTACCCCGATTATAACAACAAGAAAGCCAAAGTGAAAATTACCTTCAATACTGATGGTCAAAACCCTACAAGCGGAAGAATTAAACTGAAAGCCAAAGCCTTCAACACAAGTAGCAGTCATTCGGTTAGTCAGACAGTTGGACCAATGGAATTCAATCACGAGGCCCTTGTCCTTGAACTCCCGATGAGCGAGAAAATGCTTGCCTGGGACGAGTTCAGCCCGGCGCTTTACCGCTTGGAAGTCATTTTGAAAACCAAGGCTGGGAACGACCGGTTTGAAACCACTTTCGGAATGCGTAAATTCGGTATCGACGGTACACAATTCACGGTGAACGGACGGAAAGTATTTCTTCGGGGAAATGTCGATTGCGCCGCATTTCCGCTCACAGGCTATCCTCCCACCGATCTGGAATCGTGGTTAAAAATTTTCAGACAAGCTAAAGCTTACGGGCTGAACCACATACGCTACCATTCGTGGTGCCCGCCCAAATCAGCCTTCGAAGCTGCCGACCTGTGCGGATTTTATCTTCAGCCCGAAGGCCCCAGCTGGCCCAACCATGGTACCTCCATCGGCAATAACCTGCCAGTCGACCAATACCTGCTCGACGAAAGCGAGCGAATTATCGAACAATATGGCAACCATGCCTCGTTTTGCATGATGGCCTGTGGCAACGAACCTGCGGGTCGCAACCAGGTCGAATACCTGACCAACTGGATAAACCAAATGATTAGCTGCGACAGCACTAAGTTGTATACCAGTGCGTCAATTGGCCGTAGCTGGCCCCTCACCCCTGCCAGTCAGTTCATCGTGCGCTCTGAACCCCGTGGATTACCCTGGAACGATGCCCCTCAATCGGTATTCGA
>CAZSIK010000288.1:0-5206 GCA_964606515.1 uncultured Prolixibacteraceae bacterium | reverse complement strand
TAAGCAACTATCTGAACCTGGATTTTCGCAAGATGGAGAAGATTAGCAGGATTAGAAAGCAAATGTCTGAACCTGGATTTTTACAAGATGGAGAAGATTAGCAGGATTAAAATCAAGGGAATCTTTAAAATTTTGATGAAATATCAAGGTAATCTTGGAAAATCTTATTAAAATCGTGGTTCAGACAATGTTCAGACAATGCTATAACTAAAAACAATGACCAAAGAAGAACAAGATAAAATTACACACGAAGTAATTGGCAGTTCAATGGAAGTGCATTCCATCCTTGGAAATGGTTTTCAGGAGGTGGTATATCAAAGGGCATTGTCGTATGAGATGCACCTTCGTGGGATAGAACACCAGCGCGAGTTTGAAATGCCGTTATTTTACAAAGGTCAGAATGTGGGTGGGCGAAGGGTTGATTTTTTGGTTAATAGCGAAATTTCTGTCGAAATAAAGGCATTAATCAATTTGGAGGATGTTCATCTGGCACAGGCCATGAATTACCTGGAGGCCTACAATTTGCAAACCGGTTTGCTTATCAACTTTGGCTCAAAAAGTTTGCAGTTCAAGCACTTGTTCAACAAAAAATACAAACCAAATTATTCTTAAAGCTTCGATTCAATATACCCCATTACATTTTTTTCGATGCGTGCCGGAACATTGGCAATGTCGGCTTTTACAAATGGGTCGCCGGTGATGTTTTCGTACAACTCGATGTAGCGTTCGCTTATACTGTTCACGAATTCTTCGTTCATTTCAGGAACGCTTTGCCCTTCTTTCCCCTGGAAACCATTTTCGATAAGCCATTGACGCACAAACTCTTTGGAAAGTTGTTTTTGTTGCTCGCCTTTTGCAAGCCGTTCTTCGTAACCTTTAAGATAGAAATAGCGCGATGAATCGGGGGTGTGGATCTCGTCGATAAGGTAGATTTTGCCGTCTTTCTTGCCAAATTCGTATTTGGTATCGACCAGGATGAGGCCTTTCTCGGCTGCCATTTGGGTACCCCGCTCAAAAATGGCGTAGGTGTATTGCTCGATCTGTTCATAATCTTCTTTCGACACCAGGCCTTTTGCAAGGATTTCTTCTTTCGAAATGTCCTCGTCGTGGCCCACGTCGGCTTTGGTTGTTGGGGTGATCAGCGGTTTTTCGAATTTCTGGTTTTCGACCATGCCCTTGGGCATTACATTACCACAGAGCATCCTTTTGCCCGATTTGTATTCCCTCCAGGCGTGCCCGGTGAGGTAGCCCCTGATGACCATTTCAACTTTAAAGGGTTCGCAAAGATGGCCCACGGTAACCATCGGGTCGGGTGAGGCGATTTTCCAGTTTGGCACGATATCGGCAGTAGCATCGAGGAATTTCGAGGCTATTTGGTTCAATACTTGCCCTTTATAGGGAATGCCTTTGGGCAGCACCACATCGAAGGCCGAAATGCGGTCGCTAACAATCATGACCAGATATTGGTCGTTGATGTTGTATACATCGCGCACCTTGCCATGGTAAACACTTTTTTGTCCGGGAAATTGGTAATCGGTACGTACAATTGCGTTGCTCATATATTATCGTTTTCTGCAAATATATAAACTCAAAATCGTTTTCTGAAAGAAATTTTGAAACGCGAGATAAATGTTAAATTATTGGGTGATTGTTTCTTACAAATAGAGAAAAAATTTAATTGTATGTTTCATAATATTATTTTTGAAAGTTTCTACCTTTATCAAAAAGCAAATAAGGCAAAGTCAAATTGATCTTCAACCAGAACAAAAATCACATGCCGCTAACAACCAAACTATTATCAACATGAAAAACCTGATCCTGCTGCTGCTCTTTTTCTACATGGGAATTGTACTTCATGCACAAACAACAAATAATGCTTTACATTTTGATGGGGTAAACGATTATGTGGCACTTCCATCTGTTGCTACCAACATGAACGCTTTTACAATTGAAACCTGGATTAGTCCCAATACGATAAGTGGAGCAATAGCCATTATAAACACAAATTCATGGGATTTAACCAATGGTGGTTCGGTACACTTTCAATTTGAAAATGGGAATGTCATTCTTTCAGTAAACGGCATTGGGGGTGTAGGTTGGCCGGCAATGAAAACAAAACTAACGACCAATACCTGGCAACATATTGCGGTTACTTTTGACAAGGCCAACAGTCTAGTCTGTTTTTATCTTAATGGGGTTCTGGATAATAGTATAACCCGTGCCCTTCCGTTTGCAAAGTTAAGCGCTGCCGAAATCGGGGCCTGGAACAATTCACGCTATTTCAATGGGAAACTCGATGAGTTCAGGATATGGAACGTGGCCCGTTCAGCAAGCGATATCGCAGGTTCAATGTACAGGAACATTGCCAATCCGGCAACAACATCAGGGCTTATCGCTTATTATCAATTTAACCAGGGAATTTCAAACGGGAATAATACAGGAGTAAATACGCTTACCGATGCTTCAGCCTCAGGCTTCAATGGAACACTCACCAATTTTGCATTAACAGGAACCACTTCAAACTGGGTAGATGGTAAACTATTTCTTCCTCCTACTATCACCTCCTATTCTCCAATTTCAGGTTCGGTTGGTACAACAGTAACCATTACCGGGACTAATTTTAATACCACCTCAACAAACAATATTGTATTCTTTGGGGCTACAAAAGCTACAGTTAACAATGCAACAGCTACACAACTAATAGTAAGCGTTCCTGTAGGAGCAAGTTGCCAGACTATTTCAGTTACCGATAAAAGTACTGGCCTCACAGCATATACTTCTCAACCCTTTCTTCCCACCTTTAGTTGTGGCGGAGCAATTACTACGGGTTCATTTGCTTCCAAAGAGGATTATGAGGTTGGTACGAATCCTGAAAAATCCGCCACAAGCGACTTTGATGGCGATGGGAAACCCGACCTTGCTATTACTAATAGTGGTGATAGCACTGTTTCTATTCTTCGAAATACAAGTAATACTGAAACAATTTCATTCGCATCAAAAGTTGATTATACAACCGTAAAAAATCCTAGAGGACTAGCATGTGCTGATTTAGACGGAGATGGCAAACCCGACGTGGTGGTAGTTAATCAACGTTCAAAAACTGTCTCGGTAATGCGAAATACTAGTACAACAGGGATCATTTCATTTGCACCAAAAGTGGATTATACGGTTGGCTATTGGCCTCCTTGTGTATCTATTACTGATTTTGATGGCGACGGAAAACCCGATCTTGTGATTGCGAATGATGGTTCCACTTCTATCTCAATATTCCGTAATACATGCACTATTGGCACAATTTCATTTGATACAAGAACTGATTATACCATTGGAAATTACCCTAGAGATCTTTCTGTTGGAGATTTGGATGGCGATGGTAAACCCGATATCGCTGCTGGTACTAGTCAAGGCTTTTCAATCTTACGAAATACCAGTACAAACGGAACGATTTCATTTGAACCCAAAATAGATTATGTAACCGATATCGATGTCTACAAAATTTCGATAAGTGATTTAGATAGTGATGGAAAACCAGAAATAATGTTTAGAGCCTCTGATGGGAAATTTTATGCGATGAACAATACTTGTACTGCTGGTACGATTTCATTTGCTAGCCATAGGCAGGTTGGAACCATTTATCATTCTTGTTGCCTTTCAATTGGTGATTTGGATGGTGATGGGAAACCCGATTTGGCAATTACTAACAATGAGACTACGGTTTCGGTTCTGCGAAATACAAGTACTACTGGTAATATCTTGTTTGCCAACAACGTGAATTATGTAACAGGTTTAGCACCTTACAGTGTTACAATAGTAGATTTGAATGGGGATGGAAAATCAGAAATGGCAATTACAAATGCTGGTGATAACACAATATCGATAGTAAAAAATTTAGGTGCCAGACCTGTAATAAATTCGATAAATACCGTCGTTTGGAGTGATTCTGTGTTTTCCATCACTCCGGTTGATAGTGTTAATGGTTTTGTCCCCACAGGTACAACCTACACGTGGGGTGCACCAACCGTTACCGGAGGGGTTACTGGAGGCACAGGAGGAAGTGGGAGTAGTATATCAAACACACTCCACAACCCAACCTCAACCGTACAAACGGCAACCTATACCGTTAACCCGGGTTGTTCGGGTAGCCCATTTACACTAAATGTAGACGTAACACTACCTCCAACAATAACTACACAGGCAGCAAGTGCGATTGGCTTTACCACTGCCACAGGTAATGGTAATATTGGAAGCTTGGGTTCTCCTAATCTTACACAATACGGCTTTGTTTGGAGCACCTCAGCAAATCCAACGGTTGCTCTTTCTACCAAAACAGAAATGGGAACAGCTAGTGCAACGGGTGCATTTACATCAACTATCACAGGACTGATCCCTAATACTACCTATCATATAAAAGCGTATGCTACCAATCCGGGAGGGACAATCTATGGCAATGAAGTAACTTTTAAAACCTTATTGGCGGCGCCACCTGTGGTTACGACTCAGGCGGCAACCAATATTCTTGTCTCTACGGCAACAGGTAATGGAAATATAACAACATTAGGCGATGTAAACCCAAGCCAATATGGTGTAGTATGGAGTACTTCCCCAAATCCCACAGTTGCTCTTACTACCAAAACCGAAGAGGGAACTGCTGATGAAACAGGTGCCTTCACCTCTGTACTGACCGGATTGAACTCAAAAACCACATACTTTGTCAGGGCTTATGCTACAAGCTTTTCCAGCACTGTTTATGGCAGTGAAGTGAGCTTTACTACGCTCGATGGATCAAAAACAGTAACCAACAATGCCAACAGCGGCGCAGGCTCATTACGCAATGTGCTCAGCAGTGTCAGCGAAGGGGATACCATTGTCTTTGCCAGCGATATGACGATTACATTGGCATCTCAATTAGAGCTTGGTTCTAAATCGTTGGTTATTGATGGCAGAGATAAAAAAGTTAGTATCAGTGGAGATAATACATGCCGGGTGTTTTATTTAGGTGGATCCAGCGGTAAAACATTCTCTTTTAACAATCTTACCATTAGTAATGGTTTTGTTCCTGAAGGCTTTAGTCCCACTTCCTCTGGCGGAGGTTTATTTGAAAATTTAATAAGCGGTATCTTGCATGTTTCCAACTGTACATTCAGTAATAATACAGCCACTAATGGTGGTGGGGGAGTTTATTCCGGAAGCGGAGGTACTTTTTTAA
>CAZSIK010000287.1:0-5216 GCA_964606515.1 uncultured Prolixibacteraceae bacterium | reverse complement strand
TAACCCTTTCGGTGGGTCTGCTGGCGCAGACCCACTTTGTGAAAGTTTGGAGCGGAAATGGGGTGGATCATATGAATATTAATCTGGTTACTGCAAGGCAGGACACGCAGGACTTGCAGGAAGGGGATGAAGTGGGGATCTTTGATGGGAGCCTTTGCGTGGGCGTGGGGATATTAACCGCACCGCTGTCGATGAGCAACATCCTGCCCGTGGCGGTTTCGCTTAACGATGGCTCGGGCAATGGGTACACCGCCGGGCACGACATTACCTACAAATTTTGGGACCAGAGCACCGGAACCGAGATAATACCAGTTAATCCAACGTACTACACCAACAATCCCTCGTGGAGTTCCGACGGGAAGTTTGCTGTTGGCACCACCGCCTTTGTCGATCTCCTTGCGACAATTCCAACTGTACCCGAAACCCTTTCTGTTTCAAACGAAACTGTTTCAGACGGCATCAGCAAATGTTACAACGCCACCCAAACCATTACCCTTGCCGGGGGAAGTACTACTGTGGTTTTCGAAGAGGGTTCAACCGCTACTTTAATTGCCGGCCAATCCATCCGCTTCCTGCCCGGTTTTCATGCCGAAAACGGTAGCGAGGTGAATGCGTGGATCACCACCAATGGCACTTTCTGCAATGGAGATGCTGCCAGTCCGATATTATTACCCGAAACAAAGAGCTCGCCCGAAATGCTGGCCAGTCGTTCTCTCAAGCTCGCGGAAAGAAACAAGAAAATTAAAATTTTCCCCAATCCGAACAATGGCCGATTTAATATTGATTTTAGCAATAGTGGGGAAAAGGTCAGGTTGATTGTTGCAGATCAATTTGGGAGGACCATTTTTTCAAAAGAAGCTGAATTTCAACATAAAACTGAAATCGACCTCACTTCGCATCCTAAGGGACTGTATCATATTATACTATTTGATAAAAACAAGGTATCTGCATACAAAATCATCATTAATTAAACACTAAATTTAGTTTGTTTTCCAGAATCTTATATTTCAATTTTCACCTTATTTTTTTATTTCTATTTTTATAAAAAATACAAACAAATCCTTATGAAAATAGCAGTATCAAGCTTTTGGGTCGTCGTTTTATTTTCCACATGCAATTTGTTATTTGCCCAATCCGTTAGCGTCGACCATGCTAAAAGAATTGCCGGCACCTATTTATCAGCCGGCAACCTTCCCCTATTAAAATCGACTGGCGCTGAAAAAATTGAGCAACAACTATCTTCAATATCAGTACTCAGCTCTCAGAATGATACTTTGTATTTTATTCTGAACGACACAATTAACGATGGTTTTGTTATAGTTTCAGCCGACAAGCGGGCCTGGCCGATTTTAGGTTATTCGCTCGAAGGAACCTGCGACACCACAAATCAACCTCCCGCTTTTATATGGTGGATGGAGAACAGAAAAAAAGAAATTGAATACTTAAAGCAGCATAATATAGTGCCCGACAGCAAAGTAAACCAGCAATGGGACAATCTTGAGGATACAGCACCTATGCTGAAATCGGAAGGAACCTCGGTGGCCCCTTTGTTAAAAACAACTTGGGACCAAGGATGTTACTACAACGGACTTTGTCCGGCCAATACCGATGGGCCTTGCGGAAGGGTATGGGCAGGATGTGTAGCCACAGCAATGGCTCAAATCATGAAATATTGGAGTTTCCCTTCTACAGGGAATGGTTCATATTCTTATACACACTCGACCTATGGCGTGCAAAGTGCCAATTTTGGGGCCACCACCTACCAATGGAGCCAAATGCCCAATAACGTTACCAGTGCAAATAATGCTGTAGCTACTCTATTGTATCATTGTGGTGTTGCGGTTAACATGAATTATAGTCCTACTGGTTCGGGAGCAGGTGAACCAAGCGATGAGTTGATTAATTATTTTAAGTATTCCTCAAAGACCTCATCAGTTTATAAAGAGGATTATACGGAAAACGATTGGATAAATTTACTGAAATCAGAATTACAACTGCTTCGCCCAATTTGGTATCGAGGAGACGATGGAACTAGTGGACATGCTTTTGTGTGTGATGGCTATGATGCCAACGACAATTTTCACATTAACTGGGGATGGAGTGGGTATTACAATGGTTATTTTCTTTTAGGAAGTCTTAATCCAGGCAGTTATAGCTTCAACTTGGATCAGGGGGCCATCATCCGTCTGATACCTACTAGCATGCCCGATGGATATGACGGTTTTTTTCTTTCGGAAAACAATATTGAAATGAGCGCCAATGGTGAGAACAATTCCCTTGATGTTTTTTCGAGCGCGAACTGGACTGCTTCATCCAACCAAAGCTGGCTTACGCTTAATATAAACACAGGAGCATCAGGAAAGACAACACTTGTAGTTACCGCATCAGAGAACACAACAGCCAGTGAGCGTTCAGCAAGCATAACCATTACGGCAACTGGCTTTTCAAGCCAAACCGTTAGTGTTTCACAATCGGCCAAAGTAGCTGTAACAGCTGGCCAATTACACAATGTACTTTCTGGAGAATTAGAAACAACAAGTAACCTTACTTTAACCGGCACCCTCGATGCGCGCGACTTCAAAACCATGCGCGACGAAATGCCCTTGTTGGCTAAAATAGATCTTCGTAACGTAACAATTCTGGCTTATACAGGAACGTTGGGACCAGTAGGAACATACAATAATTCCTATCCGGCAAATGCCATTCCTGAATTTGCTTTTGTTGTCTCAGATACCTGGACAGGCAAACACAGCCTTACCTCGTTCGTTTGCCCCTCGTCGCTCACCTCAATTGGAAATTATTCGTTTGTATTTTGCAGAGGTCTCACTTCATTTGAAATTCCTGCCTTAGTGAGTTCAATCGGATTCTCTGCTTTTTATGGATGCAACAAGATGACTTCAATAAACATACCTGCGTCGGTTAATTATATTGGCAATGATGCATTTTACAACTGTACGGGTTTAACATCCATACGATCATATTCCCCTACTCCCATCGATTTGAGTTCCAAAACCGGTATTTTTACAGGTGTAAATAAAACTAACTGCACGTTGTATGTTCCTTTTGGCTCGTTGGGATTGTATGCCACAGCCACCCAGTGGCAAGATTTCTTGAATATTGCTGAAGTGCCAGGTCTTAAGCTCTCATCAACTGCTGCACGTGTGGGAGCTTCTTTAAACAGCACTGCTTCAATAACCCTGCAATCGAATACACAATGGACTGCAAGTTCAAACCAAAGTTGGCTAAGCATTAATCCATTAAGTGGTACCGGAAATGCCACGCTGGTATTTACAGCCGAAGCCAATCCACTGCATAGTGAAAGGATAACCACAATAACAGTTTCAGCACCAGGAACTGAACCGCAAACAGTTGAACTCACCCAGGAAGCCAGCACCGGCCCGATTATAAATGAGAATTTAGCACTTTCAGATGCCTATATCGTGAATAATCCAAGAGATTGCTACAACGCCATCCAAACCATTACTTTAGCCGGAAACAGCAGCACGCTAACTCTCGAAAGCGGTTCAACTGTCACGCTCATTGCCGGCCAATCCATCCGTTTCCTGCCCGGCTTTCATGCCGAAAACGGAAGTGAGGTTAATGCATGGATTACCACCAACGGCACCTTTTGTGATGGGACTGCCGCAAGCCCGCTGGTACTACCCAATGTAAAAAGTACGCCCGATATCATCGCGGCACGCCCAAGCAACCAAACTGAAAAGGAAAAAGACCTGAAGGTTTATCCGAACCCCAACAACGGGGAGTTTACGATTGAGCTAACGGGTTTTAATTTAGCCGAATTGCAGCTTTGCAACCTGACAGGCAGAATCATTTATCACATAAAACAAGTTCATCAGAAAGAAATAGCCTTGAATCTTTCCCACCTGGAACAGGGTATTTACCTGCTAAAAGCAAGCGATCAAAACAATCAGATCGTGAAAAAAATAATCATTTCAAAGTAATGATAAAGGAGATCAATTGACCTTGGCTTTAGAAAGGGAAAAATTGGGATAAAGCCCCACGCTTCGAATTGGCTGTTCAAAGATCCCTGGCTGAAGCCAGTGGCAATTGAAAGAAAGACTGAGCATAGAAATTGTTTTTTTATCTAACCAATGAATTCTATATAAGATTGCTTAATTTAGAGAAATTTTCAGACTGATTCTTTTATTGTGATTAAGCAATTCATCAAGCCATTTTTCATCCTGGTATTGTTGGCCAATGCTTCGTTTGCGCAGCAAAGCCGGTACATGCCCGTACCTCCTCCCGATAACGACAGGGGAAGGGTTAATTTGCCCCAGCTTTTTGGTACAAACGCGACAGGAGATGTGGTCGTTTCAAGCGTTCCTGCCTACCTCTGGCAACATGGTTGCGGCCCCACCGCGCTGGGCATGGTGGTGGGCTATTACGACGGGAAGGGCTTCAGCGACCTGGTACCCGGCAACGCTGCAACCCAAACCACCGATGTCGATAATGTTATTGCCAATACCCAACATTACGATGATTATTCCCTCCCTATCGATTACTATCCCAACCTCTATGCCGATAAATCCCAGAACGGCGGGGCACATACTTCGAATTGCCTGGCCGATTTCATGGAAACTTCATGGAGCTCAAGGGACAACTTTTATGGATGGAGCTGGAGCAACGACATTGCCAACTCGTTTAACAGGTACATTCCCTTCATCAACCCTGATTATCAATGCCAGACGGGGTACAAATGGTACAGTAACAGTGATTCATGGTCTTTCTACAAAAACGAAATCGACAACAACCGCCCGGTGGTTTTGCTGGTCGACTCCGACGGGAACGGAGGTACCGACCACTTTGTTACCGGAATAGGCTACAACAGCACCTCAAATACCTATGCCATTTACGACACCTGGGACCGCAGCGTACACTGGTACAGCTGGCATGCCATGACCAACGGCAATGCCTGGGGAATTTATGGTTACACGTATTTCAGGCTTAAGTTTTCGGTTACGGCAAGCACCGATCCCACGAATATGGGTTCAGTGCAAGGCGGGGGATATTACTTTACCGGCGAACAGGTTACCTTAATTGCGACGGCTAATGAGGACTATCGTTTTGTAAACTGGAATTGATACTGGAAGAAAGTGGAAGTAAATTACCCAAAGTACCGGTTAGTTCCTTTCTTTCTTCTTCAGAAAATTCGTTAAATGCTTCAATCCATGTTGGATCGGTAGCCGTCTGAGGAT
>CAZSIK010000286.1:4614-5283 GCA_964606515.1 uncultured Prolixibacteraceae bacterium | reverse complement strand
ATCCGATGAAACGAGCATGGTTGTAGTCGACCACAATAAGAACATGAATAAGTCACTCGAGTTCCATGCGGAAGACATATAGGTTCATAGCTTTAGCTTTCGATCCAACAGTTAAACAGTTACTTAATAGAATTTATTCTCATGAAAAATTTTGGAGAAATTTATAGGGTGTCCCAGCGTCGAAGTCGGGAAAAAAAATGTGTTCTGGCAGGGTTATATTCTTACAAATTACCTAAAGTTATTTCTGTCAATTACATGTCCTTCTGCCTGGTAAGTATCCAAAAAAGCTAGTGGAAATCGGGTCTTTTTATTAATCCATTTAAATTCAAATCCCATGATCTTTCCATCTCTTTCTTCTACATAGTCAATTTCTTGCTGCTGTTTTGTTCTCCAAAAATACATTTTAGCAAACGTGTCTTTGTAAAGATTTTGCTTTCGCCTTTCCGACACCAAAAAATTCTCCCATAAAGCTCCTTTGTCGACCCTTAAATCAAGTTGGTTAAAATTACCAATGATCATATTTCGGATACCATTATCGTGCACAGGGAAATCGATTGTTATGATCCATTATTTTCCGAATTCCATTTTTTCCGGATTTTGAACCGCTCAAAGTTTCGTAAAAAAAAAACGCCCTAAACACTCCGCTACATTTTAATTTTCGTTTTATTC
>CAZSIK010000286.1:0-4514 GCA_964606515.1 uncultured Prolixibacteraceae bacterium | reverse complement strand
GTTTTTTACGTTCCGCCAAGTTTGGATTTACGTAAAATTAAGTTTAAACCATTTCGCTACATTTTAATTTTCGTTTTATCCGTTTTTTACGTTCCGCCAAGTTTGGATTTACGTAAAATTAAGTTTAAACCATTTCTCTACGTTTCGTTTTTCGTTTTTTTTATATTTTTACGTTCTGCCAAGTTCAGATTTACGTAAAATAATGCTTAATCCATTTCTCTACGTTTCGAAATACCATTTGTCACCCGATTCTCATTTTACCGTGTCAAAAAATTAATTCATAAAAACTATTACTAATGAAAGTACAGGTCATCGCAGTTTTGGTTTTATTTCTTATAAATTCATCTATGGCCCAGCCAACTAACATCTCTGGGCCCGATGGAAAACTAACAGTACAACTTGAGGTGAAAAATGGCGTCGCAACGTATACTGTTGGGTATGATGGAACAGCTATCCTCGAAGATTCACCACTGGGTTTGCTTACCAACATATCCGACTTTAGCAAGAATTTAAAACTGGATGGGGTCAAGGAAAATGAAATCAGCAAATCATACCGGCAAGATCGAATCAAACATTCAGAAATAAATTACCATGCCAACGAACGGATATTTTCTTTCTCGAACGATAAAAATCAACACATCGAATTGATATTTCGTGTAAGCAACAACGACCTTGCATTGAAATACCGGATTTTACCAAGCAAAGGCACTGCAAGCTGCATCGTTGAAAAAGAATGTACTGGCTTCAATTTCCCTTCGGGCACCACCACGTTTCTTACTCCTCAATCGCCTCCCATGAAGGGATGGATGCGCACCAAACCCAGTTACGAGGAGGAATATGTTGCCGATGAACCCATCGCGACCCCTTCAAAATTTAGTTTGGGGTACACCTTTCCCGGGCTTTTCAACATTGGGGGCAAAGCCTGGGCACTGGTTTCGGAAACCGGTGTACACAGCACCTATTGTGCCTCGCGATTAAGCGAAAGCGACTCTGCAGGTTTGTACACAATTGCTTTTCCCGATCAGGGTGAAAACAACGGTCATGAAAGCGCCACCCCCGCGATGGCTTTGCCCGGCGATACTCCCTGGCGTACCCTCACCTTGGGCACCAACCTAAAACCCATTGTTGAAACCACCATTTACTCCGACGTAGTGGAACCTTTATACGAAGCTTCTCAAGCCTACCGTTTTGGCCGTTCAACCTGGAGTTGGATTATGTGGCAGGACCACAGCATGAACTACGACGATCAGGTTGCCTACATCGATCTGGCTTCCCAAATGGGATACGAATACATCCTGATGGATGCCCTGTGGGACACCAACATCGGCTACGAACGCATGGAAACCCTAATCAAATACGCACAATCGAAAAAGGTGGATGTATTTCTTTGGTACAACTCGAACGGTTCATGGAATGATGCACCACAAGGGCCCAAACATAAATTGAACACCTCGGTTGCCCGTAAAAAGGAAATGAAATGGATGCAACGCGTTGGTGTAAAGGGGATAAAAGTCGACTTTTTTGGCGGCGACAAACAAGCCACCATGCAATTGTACGAAGATATCCTCTCCGATGCCAATGAATACGGAATCATGATAAGCTTTCACGGTTGCACTCTTCCACGGGGTTGGGAGCGGATGTTTCCCAATTATATTGGCAGCGAGGCTGTTCTTGCTTCCGAAAACCTGATATTCACACAGCGGGCTAACGATATGGAAGCATTCAATGCCTGTTTGCACCCCTTCATCCGTAACGCGGTGGGTTCGATGGAATTTGGGCCGGTTTTGCTGAACCGCCGTCACAACCGTTCGAACAATGGTGGCAATACCAGGCGCACAACCGATGTTTTTCAATTGGCTACCTCGGTGCTTTACCAGAATGCGGTGCAGTTTTTTGCGATTGCCCCGAACAACCTGACTGAATTTCCCGATTACGTGATTGATTTCATGAAAACGGTTCCCACCACATGGGACGAAACCGTTTTCGTTGAGGGCTATCCCGGCAAGTATGTGGTGCTCGCACGGCGCCACGGCAACTCCTGGTATGTGGTAGGTGCGAATGCCCACGACCAGCCTATGGAACTGAACCTTAACCTGCCCATGTTGGCCGGAAAAACAGTTTCCTATTATGGTGACGACAACAATGCTGTTACATTCTTAAAACAGATGCCGATCGATAAAAACGGGAAAGTGAAAGTGACGTTACAAACCAAGGGCGGTCTTGTGCTAAAAAATTAAACCGACCATTGATGTAAGTACTTGTTTTTCAAAGAATAAAAACTCAAATATAACTATCAAAAATAACTTTTTCAGAATATGCTTCATTCAAACCCTGCTACGATGTTGCGAAGTTTATTCATTGCTTTTGTACTGGTAAGCATGCCCTTTACCCCTCTTTTTGGGCAGAAAACCCCCTTAATGGGATGGGCCAGTTGGAACCAGTTTGGTGTTCAGATTAACGAAAAGCTGATTCAGGCGCAAGCCGATGCCATGGTGTCATCGGGGTTGGCCAATGCTGGGTTCCAATACATCAACATCGACGATGGATTCTTTAATGGCAGGTACGACAATGGGGCCCTGAGAATCAATACGGCCAAATTTCCCAAGGGGATGAAACCCGTTGCCGACTACATTCATTCCCGTGGATTGAAGGCTGGTTTTTATTCTGAAGCCGGAGCGAATACTTGCGGATCGATACACAGTAATCAGCCCGGAGGCAAGGGAACGGGTTTGTATGGCTATGACCAGCAAGATGTTGATTCCATTTTTTCAGCCTGGGGGTACGACTTCCTGAAGGTGGATTTCTGCGGAGGCCAGGAACAAAAACTCGACGAAGAAACCCGCTATACCGAAATTAAAAATGCCCTCGACAAAACCGGACGTAACGACATCAATTACAACATCTGCCGCTGGCAGTTTCCCGGGGTATGGGTTACCCGACTTGCCGATTCATGGCGCGTTTCACACGACATCAATTTTGCTCCGGGTTCTGCTCCCCAATGGAGCAGCATCATAAGCATCATCGATTTGAACACCTATTTGGCTCCTTTTGCGAGTCCGGGGCATTACAACGACATGGACATGCTTGAAGTGGGCAGGGGCTTATCGTACGAAGAAGATAAAAGCCATTTCAGCATGTGGTGCATGCTCTCTTCGCCTTTGTTGTTGGGCAACGATTTACGGTATATGACGCAACAAACAATCGATTTGCTGACCAACAAAGAAGTTATTGCAGTAAACCAGGACACTACCGGTTTACAGGCGCATCTTATTTCCGACCATAATGGGCTGCAGGTTTGGGCAAAAAACCTGAATGGAAAATGGAGCCACGAGCGGGCGGTGGTCTTATTTAACCGTCGCGAATCGACAGAATCGATCACCTTTAACCTGAACGAACTTAATTTAATCGGGCCGGCAAGTGTTCGTGATCTTTGGGCAAAAGCCGATTTGGGCACGATTAACGATGCCTACACTGCCAAAGTGCCCGCTCATGGGGTTATTCTGTTGAAAATTGTTGGCGCTTCCAGCAAATTGAAAGAGGTTTTTGAAGGCGAATATGCATGGATCAACAATTTCAACCTTACCAGGAATAGTTCAATCGTTCCTGATCAAGGACGGGCTGTTAAAGACGCGAATGGTTCGGGAGGGGCAAAAGCCGGATGGTTAGGTCGAAACAAGGATAACTTCATTGAGTTTCGCGATGTTAATGCCAGCCATGACGGACCATATACCCTTAGCCTGTCGTTTATCAGTGGAGAAAACAGGAAGGCTGTTTTAAGCATTAACGGGAGGGACACCTTGCTACAAAATCTGAACTCCGGCAACTGGTCAACAATAAAAAAACTTTCATTTCCGGTACAACTAATAAAAGGAAACAATACCATTCGCTTATCAAACCCAAGCGATTGGATGCCCGACATCGATAAAATTCACCTGAACCTGAACGAAGGAACTGCATCGTTCAGTAAGAAAAGCCAGGTTGATCAAAAAATAGGGGTTTACCCCAATCCGGCAGATACCTTCATCCAGGTGGTTTCGTCTTCACCTGTCGAATCGATTGAGCTGTATTCATCCAAGGGACAATTGCTCGGGAAGTACCAACAAACCCAAATCCAGACGAGCCATTTAAGGAAAGGAAGTTATTTATTAAAAGTTAAAACAGATAAATTTATTGATAATCTGAAATTTACGAAGAAATAACTGTCCAATCGTCCAAATATAAGAGAATAGAGATGAAACTGGTAAGCAATGAAAACGAAAAGTTACACACCTCCAATTTAAATAAAAAAAATTTAGGGGAAGGGATCACTCCTTATTATGAAAAACCGGTTGATTGCTTCCCCACCAATTGATCCAGCGCGAGTAATTGACCGATTCATAAGGGCTTTTCGTAACCATGGTGTTTACCGAGTCGATTCCAAGCAGAAACTTATCGACAAATGCTTCAACCTCGGGAAACTGTTCGGGGGGCAATTGGCAATGCCCATGTCCGCCAACAATCGAGAAGCCCATTCG
>CAZSIK010000285.1:4888-5284 GCA_964606515.1 uncultured Prolixibacteraceae bacterium | reverse complement strand
ATCCATATTTATACCCATACCGTTTCCGTTTCATCTGGATGTCGTTCATCAAAATCGAAAGGTTCTGGATATGGTTGTTTTCAGCCTCTTCGAGGCTCGATGCCAGAATTTGTTTATGGGTATAGCGGTCGCGCACTACGAAAAGGCTTGCATCGACAAGGCGAACAAGGTGATGGGTATCGGAAACCGGCGACATCGGTGCAGAGTCAAGTACGATATAATCGTAACGCTCGCGCAACTGGTTTAGAAAAATAATCGTTTTATTATCCGAAATTAATTCTGCAGGGTTGGGTGGAATTATCCCCGACGCAATAACATCGAGGTTCGGGTTTTCTGTTTTTTGGATGATTTCATCGATCGAAGCTTCACCGATTAAATAGTTGGTGACCCCAACGT
>CAZSIK010000285.1:0-4878 GCA_964606515.1 uncultured Prolixibacteraceae bacterium | reverse complement strand
CAAAATAACCGGGTTTTTAATGTCGCGGGTTACAAATTGCATTTTGGTACGGATAATTCTGAAAGCTTCAGCCCAGGGAGAGTCTAGATCCTGAAAGATATTTGCTTCAGCTGAATCGCCGCTGTTGGGGATATATCCAATGATGGGTCGGTTCGTCAATCGTTTGATCACATCAGGAGAATCGACCTTCATGTTGAAATACTCTTTCAATGCAATTGAAGCCCCGGGGATTACAAGGCCCAACAAGAAGGCGATGATGTAATTGATTTTTGTTTTGGGCTTTATGGGGTAGCCATTATTGCTGATCATCGCGGTATCGATCACTTCATTATCGGCAGTGTTCGAAGCTTTTGCTATTTGTGCTTCCGACCTTCTCTGCAACAGGAAGGTATATAAATTATCGTTTAACTTAAATCTGCGTTCAATTTTGAACAACTTCCGTTCTGTTTCAGGTAGGTTGTTTACTTCAACCGCGAGCAAACGTAACCTCCTCTTGATATCTTCCAAACTTATCTGGTTATTCTTCAACAAGTTTGAAGCATTCTCATAAATGTTCTTTTTCGCATTTTTGATCCGTGCATCCAAGGTTTGAATGGGGGTAAAATCGGTACCTTTTTTCACATTGATCAACGACGACTTTTCGATCGAAAGCTGGTTGATTTCAAGAATGAGCTGGTTTAGCAGCGGATCCTGAATCCCCATAACCGAAGGAGCCATAACAGATTCAATATCTTGATTTTCTTGTATATAACGCAAAAGATAGGTATAGTAGTTCGACTGTATTTCAAGTTGCATTTTATTATTCTCCAGGTCTTGGACTTGCTCAAAGACTTTTTGGGCCTGAAACGACAAATCCATAACTTTGTTGGCTGAACGGAATTCTTCCAACGCCTGCTCGGCGTTATCGAGCGATTGAGAAATAGTATCCAACTGAGAATCAATAAATTCAATAGTTTTCATCGCGAACTCGTTCTTTTTCTCAAGGTTCCTCATCATATACTCGTTGGTCAACTGGCTCAGGAAGTCGATTCCCTTTTGCGGATTGGCCTCCTGAATGCTGATTTTCACCATCGACGAACCCTTTGACATGGGCTCGATGGTAATAATGTTTTGGTACGATAAGGTTAAGTGATGGTAGGAATTGAACCGGAAATAGTAATTATTATCGGCACTAACGTTAAAACGCTCGTTGATTTTAATTTGAAAATCGCACCAGGGAGTTGAAAATCGTTCGCCTGGTTTTAGTTTCTGATCAATTTTTATTGCTCCCGGGAAGCTCAAGAACTCATCGGTTTTATAATTGTATAACTTAACATTTTCTCCTTCTACATTCAAATCAATATCGCCGTTTGAATCAATCGAAACGTTAATATCCAATCCAATAGGTTGAGGTAAATCTTTTGAAAACAAAACATCGAAAGGAGTTTGTTTATAAATTTCGCGGGCCACTACCCTTCCTTGACCATAATAAGAAACTTCAAAATCGAGTTTTTCAATCGTCCTTCTCACCTGTCCATAAGATTTTAGGATAATGGTTTGGTTCTCAAAGTTTTGAAGAGAAGGAAACATTCCAAAACCTTGTGTGATGTCCATTCCTGGACCACTTCCACTTAACCATGGGGTATTTTTCTTGTCGTCTTCGATCAAAACTGTGGTCGAAATATTATAAATCCGCGGGGCGTAACGGTTGATAAAATAAGCAGCCACAAGGCAAATAACCACCGAGGCGATGAACCAGTGCAAATTACCCATAAAATAATTGAATATCCGCCTGAGGTCGATGGTTTCCTCCTCTACAACTTGTTGGGTCGGATTGGTTTTAATTCCATTAGTCTGTTCCATTTCGACTTTTTATTGGTCCGTACGGACTAGGTTAGTGATGACGTTATAAAGTAAAACAGCCGTGTTAACCGCAGTGAGGATCGTGCCTACTGGCAACGACTTTGAACCATAGATGCGGTTAACCGGTTCAACATAAATGATATCGTTGGGCATGATATAATAATACGGACTGTAAATCAACTCTTTTTGGGTAAGATCCAACTGAACCACCTCTTTTTCTATCCCTTTGTGCCTTAGTAGTTTCACGTTCAAACGACTTCCATAATCGCTTAGATCACCAGCATAACCCAAGGCTTCAAATATTGAGATCCGGTCGTTGTACATGCTGTATGTTCCTGGCCGTGAAACTTCTCCTAAAACAGAAAAATGTCGGTTCACGTGTTTCACGATCACCGAAGCTTGTTCGAGATATTTAGAAACGCCAACTTCAACCAAGGCTTTGATCTCGGTGGTGGTTTTTCCTTGCACCTCGATGGGACCGACCAAAGGAAGATCGATCGCTCCTGCTTCATCGACTTTGTAACTTCCCAGCTCAATGGCCGACTCATTATTCAAATAACGATCGTTTGAACTAATATTGAAATACTTACCTGTCACTTCATCGGAAGTCAACACCTGGATGTATAAATTATCGTTTGGCTGAATACGATACGGTTGGGGGGATGGAAAAGTTGAATCATTCCCATTTTCTATGCCTTGAAAATACACGAACTCTTTAAGCGGAGTACAGGAAGAAAAGGCCAACAAAATGATTATCAATACAAAAAAAGAATAATATTTGTGTTTCATAAAACTCTATCTTGGTTTTATTGGGTTGAAATTCGTTTTGCAAATATACATTTAATCAACATTCGACCAACTAAAAATAAGCGTTATCGTTTTGTTATATTAACGATATAATCATGTATTTGTAAACTAACCACAATTTTGACTGTTACTTTTGATTGAAAAACTGACTTGATTATTTTTAAAGAAATTTTTTCTCATGAAACAAGATCATTTTTCAGTGGAAGAGTTATTGGTCTTCGCGATCGATGCTGCGATCAATGCAGGCAGGTCAATTATGGAAGTTTACAACGAAACCAAGATCGATTACGAAATTAAATCCGATCTTACCCCCTTAACCCGAGCCGATAAAAAAGCCCACGAGACAATTGAAGGGGCACTAAAAAATTCAGGACTACCTGTTTTAAGCGAGGAAGGAATTCAATATACATGGGACGAACGCGAACATTGGACCCGGTTTTGGTTAGTCGATCCCCTCGATGGCACTAAAGAATTCATTAAAAAAAACGGCGAATTCACCGTCAATATCGCCCTGATCGAAAATGAGAAACCCATCATGGGCGTGGTGTATGCTCCTGTTTTTGGTATCATGTACCATGCAAACGATAAGGGGGCATTTAAAACCATCGTGCCTGAACTTTCTGAAACTGGAATTGATGAACTGCTAAGCAACAGCCTAAAACTTCCGGTCACCGAGATCAAGGAAAAAATGGTGGTAGCCGGTAGTCGCTCTCATTTCAACAACGAAACCAACGATTTCATCCTACACTTCAACAGGGAAAACAAACCAGTTGAGATGGTTCATAAAGGAAGCTCCTTGAAATTGTGTATGGTAGCCGAGGGTACTGCTCATCTTTACCCCAGGTTCGGGCCAACCATGGAATGGGATACAGCTGCCGGACATGCCATTCTACTTAAATCGGGCAAACAGATATTCTCCCAGCCCGATAACCTACCCCTAAAATACAACAAGAAAAACCTATATAACCCTTCTTTTTACGCTTGCTGATTTTTTTTTCCAAATAAAACATGGATTAAGAATCATATTCGTTATTTTGGTTTTTGTTTATCCTGATCATGAATCCTGAAAAAATGAACAATATTTACCCATCAAGTGAAAAGATGGTACAACGGAGCGAAAAAGAAGAACGACTGAAACAAACAGCTCGTGTAATCTGGTTTACAGGGCTTTCCGGTTCTGGAAAAACCACTCTGGCTACTGCCCTCGAACAACGCTTATTCCATAAAGGGTTCCTTACCCAAATCCTCGACGGGGATAATATCCGTGCTGGGATTAATAACAATCTGGGTTTTTCGACCGATGACCGTAAAGAAAACATCAGAAGGATTGCCGAAATATCAAAACTTTTTTCTCATTGCGGCATAATCACCATTTGTGCCTTGGTTAGCCCTACAAGGGAACTGAGAGACATAGTCAAATCAATCCTCGATCCTGACGACTACATTGAAATTTATGTCAATACCCCGCTCGAAGTCTGTGAAGCACGCGATACCAAGGGCCTGTACGCTAAGGCCAGGTCTGGAAAGATAAACGATTTTACAGGTATCGATGCCCCTTATGAAGTCCCGCTTCATCCTTTTCTTTCAGTCGACACAACAAATACAACAATTGAAGAATGTGTGGATTACATCGAGAAGAGCATTATACCCCTGTTGCAATTTAATAAAGTGAAATGAATAAAACCGAAGAAAAATACAATCTCTCGCACCTGAAAGAACTTGAATCGGAGTCGATTCACATCATCAGGGAGGTAGCAGCAGAATTTGAAAACCCAGTGATGCTGTATTCCATTGGGAAAGATTCGTCGGTAATGGCACGTCTGGCCGAAAAAGCTTTTTATCCAGGGAGAGTCCCCTTCCCGATGATGCACATCGACTCGAAATGGAAATTCAGGGAGATGGTTGAGTTCAGGGATACTTACGCGAAACAGAATAATTGGAACCTGATTGTACATTACAATAAAGAAGGGTATGAAAACGGGATCGGCCCCTTTACCCATGGGAGCAAGGTGCACACCGACATCATGAAAACCCAGGCTTTACTTGAAGGCCTTAGCTTGCACAAATTCGACGCAGCCTTTGGTGGTGCAAGGCGCGACGAGGAAAAGTCGAGGGCCAAGGAGCGGATTTTTTCCTTTCGCGACCAGTTTCATCAGTGGGACCCCAAGAACCAACGCCCTGAACTTTGGGACATATATAATGCAAAGATTAAGAAGGGGGAATCGATCA
>CAZSIK010000284.1:4334-5308 GCA_964606515.1 uncultured Prolixibacteraceae bacterium | reverse complement strand
TAAGAAGTTTTGGATTTGTTAGGGTTTTGCTGAATTTTTATGAAATTTGGAAAACAATAACTGGAAAAATGGATGTGCATGAACCAGAGATCATGTGACATTCAATTACTATAATAATTAAATAGTTGAATTATTTTTGCCATATTTGTTTCTCAAAAATTATCCTTATGAACAGGGCTTATTATTCTAACTCAATATCAAATTTTCTTGAATCCTCAGTTGATAGCATTCTCGGTTTACTTTCTCAAAACAGCGAATTTGCAGACCAGACCACACAAAAAGGTGCTTGGAAAGAAGAAGTTATTTTGTTGCATGAAGTTTTAAAGCCATTCAATGGAGCTGTTTATTTTGAATATGCAATTCCTCGAATGGGAAAGCGTATAGATGTTTTGCTAATAATTCAATCTGTTATCTTTATTTTAGAATTTAAAGTTGGAGAGAAAGAATATCCAGCCTATGCTGTTGATCAAGTGATGGATTACGCACTTGATTTAAAAAATTTTCATGAAACAAGTCACGATAAACTGCTTGCCCCCATACTCATTGCAACACAAGCTAAACTAGGAGATCAAACAGTTGTCATGACTCCTCATAACGATCAGATCCTTCTTCCAATTTGTACGAATGGAGATTCACTAAGCGCATCGATTGCATCAGTTTTAAATTTATGGGGAAATGATGAATTAATTCAAATATCAAATTGGGAACAAGGACGTTACCATCCGACACCAACCATTATTGAGGCGGCAATGGCTTTGTTCAACAATCATTCGGTGGAAGATATCTCTCGCAGTGATGCCAGTGCTATTAACCTATCCCAAACCTCCGAAACAATTTCCGAAATCATTCAGCTTTCGAAGGATCGTTCTGAAAAGGCTATTTGTTTTGTTACTGGGGTTCCTGGAGCTGGTAAAACTTTAGTCGGATTAAATGTTGCAACAAAGCATATCGATAAAGAAAGTGAACTTTATAGT
>CAZSIK010000284.1:0-4324 GCA_964606515.1 uncultured Prolixibacteraceae bacterium | reverse complement strand
AAGGAGAGGCTCGAAGTGAAGTAAAAGCTTTTATTCAAATTGTTCATCATTTTCGTGATGAAAGTCTGAAAGATGACAACCCCCCTGTAGAGCATGTGGCTCTTTTTGATGAAGCTCAACGAGCATGGACACTGGAGCAAACAGCAAAATTCATGCGCGAAAAGAAAGGAAAACTGGATTTCAATATGTCGGAGCCTGAATTCCTGATTTCTTGTTTAGATCGTCATCCCGATTGGGCGGTGGTGGTTTGCTTAGTCGGTGGAGGTCAAGAAATCAATACCGGTGAGGCAGGTATTAGTGAATGGATTGAAGCTCTTGAACGTTCCTTCCCAGATTGGAAAATTTACATTTCGAATCGCTTAACCGATAGTGAGTATAATGCCGAAGAGATTCTTCAAAAAATAAAACATAGACCAAATGTTGATTATTCCGACTCACTTCATTTAGCAGTATCAATGCGTTCATTTCGTGCTGAAAATGTATCACTTTTTATTAAACAATTGCTTGATATAGACATTGAAAATGCCCAACAGACACTTCTAAATTTAAAAAACAACTATCCTATTATCCTCACTCGTGATCTTTCTAAGGCGAAAAAATGGTTAAAAGAGAAAGCGCGAGGAAATGAGCGTTACGGAATTGTGGTATCTTCTCAAGCCTATCGATTAAAACCTCTTGCTATTGATGTTCGCTACAATATCGATCCTATACACTGGTTCCTTGATGCGAAAGATGATGTACGTTCATCATATTATCTTGAAGATGTCGCTACTGAGTTTCAGGTTCAAGGTTTGGAACTCGATTGGGCTTGCGTAGTTTGGGATGGGGACTTCAGATATTCAGAACAAGGCTGGGAATTCCGTTCATTCGTTGGCAATAAATGGCAAAATATCAACAAAGAAGAAAGAAAAAACTATTTAAAAAATGCTTATCGCGTATTGCTTACACGTGCAAGACAAGGAATGGTTATTGTTGTACCCACTGGCGATGAGTATGATACAACAAGAAAGTCTGCATTTTATGATGAAACTTTCCATTATTTAAAATCTATTGGATTTGAGTTATTGTGATAATTTCAATTATTAACATGCAAAATTGCGATCACTTGTTGCCTTGTAGATAAATAGGTTGATTGATATTGTTGGATAACCATGTGGTTTATTGTTACTCATAGTCTGTTGACATGTATACTTATTTCAACTTTTTTTGCTTGAAAAATTACATGACAACTACCCTCCGTTTTCATTACCTCTACCGCGATTCGGGCAATTACAAGAAATTTGGGTATCGCGATTATGCTAACCCCGAAAATCTTTCAATTGAACAAGCAGAAAACCACATCAGGAAATATTTAATCGATAGAGAGTTCTTTTATCCCGAACAGGCAGGCATCCCCAAATTTCGTTTTCACCGCTATCTCGATGACTATTCCTGGTATGAATTTGAATGCATTGAGACGATTGATGGTAATCGGGGTAGGGAACCTTTTTCTACGTTGATTGCGAGGCTTCAAAGTAAATCCCAGATCTATTTCTGAACCCACTTTCGAAAAAATTGGAAATGTAGGGAGATGGATAATGCCGCTACTACGTAGCTTTATTGGCATTTTATAACATGCTTTCTACCATAATGTCGCGACGCTGTCGCTTTTATGAAAGTAACGTAGTTACAATTGTATTATAAATTGGAGAATTTAAGCACTTTCGGCAATATAACTTCCACTATTTGAAAACTGAATATCCCATTTTTAGCAATATACAGTTCACCAAAATATTCTTCCTCCCTATCCCATCCCTTTTCTTCCATTTGAATTAATTGCCTCCCCTCATTTTTTTAAATCTGGCTTTTATTTATTTTTGTGGCTTCTTATTTTGGGAAAGCAAATAGATTAAGCAGAAGGAGGATTTTAAGATGGGGGATACAACAATTTTTGTCATTCTGGTTTTTGGTATTGTGACGGTATTGATGGGGGTCATCAAGCTGATTTTTAAAAATTCGATTGTTTTTAAAGTGGGGGCCATCATTTTAACCATCATCGAAATCGTGGCCATTCTGGCCTGGCTGGTGGCCAAGCTGGGTTTCGGAAATCTTTACTGGGCCCTGCCTATCGGACTGACTTTGATATCGCTGATGTTTTACTCGTTGCATGTAGCGCTCAGGAGGCCACTCAACTTATTGAAAGCCGATATCATTGACTTATTGTCGAAAGGCAAACTTCGTTTCAGCTTCAACGAAAAACTACTTGGGCTAAACGACGAATTCGGCGAAATGACCCACGCCTTAGATAAGGTTAGGAAGCAGATGCTCGATTCCATCTCGGGCATTAAAGGCATCTCCGACCATATATTCACCTCGGCACAGCAACAGTCGCAAGCCGCCCTGCAAATTTCGGAGAGCGCCAGCGAACAGGCTTCCACCACCGAGGAAATTTCATCGACCTTCGAAGAAATCTCGGCCAGCAACATGCAGAACAGCAGCAATGCCAACACCACCGCTGAAATTTCGGCAAACACCCTGGTTTCTATGAACGAGGTAAACGCGGTAATGCGCGAGACAATCGAATCGATCCAAACCATCATCGACCGAATCAAGGTAATCAACGATATTGCCTATCAAACCAACATCCTTTCGCTGAATGCCTCGGTTGAAGCGGCCAGGGCAGGAGAACACGGACGGGGTTTTGCCGTGGTGGCCAACGAGGTACGACAGCTGGCCGAAAACAGCAAACGCTCGGCCGACGAAATCAAGGAGCTTTCGGCCAAAACCATCGACATTACCCAAAAAGCCGGACAAATGGTCGAAGAACTTACCGACAGCATTGCCAAGGTAAACGAATTGGTGGGCGACATCAGCGTGGCCAGCGCCGAACAGAGCAACGGCACCCAACAAATCAACAATGCCGTGCTCGAACTGAACAACCAGGCTCAGCAGAATGCCTCGCTTTCGGAAGAAATGGCCTCGAACTCGGAGGAACTCACTTCACAATCGGAAAAACTGAAGGAATCGGTACGGTTCTTTAACCTGAACTGACAGCGTTTTTTCTGTTGAAGTGAAAGTGAAAAATAATCTCTTATGTGGTTGTGTCTTTGATTATTTGAATATCCTGTTGGTTATTAAATAAATATACCAAAGTTATCGTAGTTCCTGAAATTTCGTAAAATAGGGTTGTCTGCTTACTTAAAACCGCTTTTCTAAGCTTAGGGTTATAGTCTGATTTAGGAAATAATTTAGGATTATGAACTATCAGGTCAAGTTGTTTGCTTAGTCGTATTTTGAATTGATCAACTTCTCTTGATGTCCAACGAATTTGTAGATAACCTAAAATTGACTCAAGGTTATTGATGGCTTCATCCGACCAAAATAATTGGTAATCATATACCATACTTATCAGCTATTTCTGAATGGTGTGTTACTCTTCCTAAACTGATATCCCTCAATCCCCTTTCAATTCCTTTTTTTTGTTCATTTGTTAAATCAAGCCACCAATCTTGATTTTCTTTTCGTGATTCTTTTACTATTTTTAGAAAATTGAGGGTATCATCATCATTGAGTTTTGTTACCCATTCTATCAGTTCAAGTTTTATTGCATCGTGTCGCATCGCATTTTGTTTCTTCAAAATTACAAAAAAATAACGGAGGGTGATGAATTTCCTTTTGTTGTATTGTTAACATTCTGTGATAAAGGATCATACCCACTCCTCGCTCAGCACTTCTCCTTTAATGCTTACCACGATGCTCTTAACCGGCACCTTGCGTGAACACATTTGCTGAGCCTCGTTCACCAATCGCAGCAACCCGCCGCAACACGGAACTTCCATCATCATCACCGTGATGGTGTTTACCCTGGCCTCATCGATCAAAACAGCCAGCTTATTGATGTACGATTCGGCCCCGTGGTCGAGCTTCGGACAGGCAATGGCTATACTTCGGCCCCTGAGCCAGTCGGAATGAAATCCCCCCATGGCAAAGGCGGTACAGTCGGCGGCAAGCAACAGGTCCGATTTCTGAAAGTACGGTGCCATCGGGTTCACCAGGTGCAGTTGAACCGGCCACTGGCGAAGTTGCGAAGCTTGTGGTGCGCCAGTAAGTTGTTCTTCAACTTTTTTAGGGAGGTCGAAAACCACGGTTTTTGAACCCGGGCAACCTCCGGTGGCACAGGCTGAAGCTGCCTTGGGTTTGTTGCCGTAAACCTCGTCGATGGCTTCATCAGCATCAAAGGTAAGGGCGTAGTTGTTCTTTTTCAGAAAATCGATGCCCTCTTTCAGAAAGGCGGTTTCGTTATGGTCGAGCAGGTGTTTGAGGTGGGCCACTACCGTGTTTTTGC
>CAZSIK010000283.1:0-5319 GCA_964606515.1 uncultured Prolixibacteraceae bacterium | reverse complement strand
GCTGTTGCATTGAACTTTGTAAGACTGTTTCAACTATTGCCATACCAACTTTATTATTGATCAAAGCCATACCTTGTTGTCGGGCAACGTGTTCAATAAATTCATCAACAGCCCCCGTTCTTTCCCATGCTCCCCAATTGATAATTTTTATTTTTTGACTTTTCTGTTGGTCACAGTTCAGAAGTTCTTCCATTATTGAATTAGCCACACAATGGTTGGCCTGTCCTGGCATTCCCAGTGTGGAAGCCGAAGTCGAGAAGGCCATGAAAAAGTCGATAGTCGACCAAGGTACCCTGTTAATCAAGTTTTCGGTGCCATAAACCTTGGCCTGAAAAACTTCTGAAAAATGCTTGGTGGTTTGATTGGTCAGAACGGCATCGCTAACTACTCCTGCAGCATGAATCACTCCTTTCAAGGGTTGATGATGCTTTTGGATAATTTGGATAACTTGCTTCAATTGTTCATCCTGACCGAGATCACAGGCGTAAAAGTGCCAGTTGCCTGGCCATGGTTGGTCGGGATCTGTTTTAGGTTGATGACGCGACAGAAGAATGATTTCTCCGGCCTGCTGCTGGCTGAGCCAATTAGCCACCTTTAGTCCCAAACCACCGGTTCCCCCGGTAATCAGATAAGCTCCGCTCTGATCGACCGATACAGGATGATCCCGACAGGGAGTTTTGATTTCTGATAAACGGTTCACCTGGCGTTGCTGACGATCCAGAATAACAACTTCCTCTTGATCGTACCTGATGATTTCCGATGCAAGCGCATCGGTCAGTAAAGCATGATCATCAGGGACAAAAATCAGCTTGGGCTGCAATTCCGGAAATTCAAGCCTGATGGTTTTTACCAGGCCTTTCATCGCGGCAAACAAGAACCGATTTCCGACAACCACAATTCTTACGGCTGCTTGTGTTATTTTGTTCAGACGATTGGCCACTTGCACACAATGCCCGGCCAGGGTATCGAAGGTAACTTTATTGCTTGGGAGGATAAAGGTCACGGTTTCCAGCTGCCCTTTAAAAGCTTCAATCTGTGCTTCCAGATTACCGGCTTTGATGCTCTGTGCCGAGAGCATTTCTCTGAGTTCTTTGAATTGACCCTGATTTTCCAACCCAATTAAAAGATGGTCTTTCTTTTTGGGTTGTGGAACCTGTGCCACTAAAATGGTTTGGGCTGTAAGGCTTACCCCATCCGATAAGCCTGGTTCAAAGGCTCTTACTGTATCGAATCCGGTTTCCTGAAGAATTTTTTCCCATGCCCGAGCACTTAGCAAAATATGTTGTTGATTTTTCCTGAAATCCTGAAAAGCCCACCACCCCTTTGTCAAGCCAAAAATCAAATCCAGCCATGGCATAATCGTGGTACCTTCGATCAGCATCAAAGCTCCTCCAGGCCGAAGCAATTGTTTGATGTTTCCTAGTGTGGCATTGAGATTTGTTGTAGCATGCACCACATTGGCAGCCAGCACCAGGTCGTATTTCTGTTCGAACCCTTGGTTTTCAGGAACCTGTTCAATATCCAGCGTAGAATAGCTTATAAAATCATAGCCCGAAAATTTCTCGCGTGCTTCGTTGATAAATAAAGGGGAAATGTCGGTGTAGGTATAACTGACAGATGAGCCTAGCTGGGGCAAAATGAATTCGGTTGTGCTTCCGGTCCCTGCCCCAATTTCAATTATATTCAGCTTACTTTCGGGGGATTCGGTTAGTTGTTCGACGAGCATGGCTGCCAATTGGTGCATGGCCCTAAAGGGTGGTGTATGATACAATTGATTGACCATGTCGGTGTTTCCGTCGGGAAACAGCACCGACAGTGGACGAACCGTAGCCCTGATAATCCCTGCCAGGTTCGAGGCACATTGGTGCAGCAAATCAACTTCGGCCTTACAATCAATAAGGCTTTCCTTCATCCTGGTTCCCAGCTTACCATCGGATTGAAGTTCCCTTTTTTCTAAAATGAAATATTTCCCTTGTTCACTTGTCGGTTTAAGAATCTTTTCTTCTTGCAAAATGGCAATCATGCGGTTCATCAATCGTTCAACAGGACCTCCGGATTCAAGTTGAGATACAAGTCCTGAAATGTCGATGGTTGTTCCCGGTTCAAATAAAAAACCCAGCTCATTGAAAGCGGTAATAATGTAATTTACAGCAAATTGATTCAACTTATAGTACTGGTCAGAATAGTTTTTAAGTTGAAGCAGTTCAACCGGAGAAAAGCCTTGAGGTGAAAGCTTGTTCAAATCGAAGTCGTGGGAAAAAAGATTCTTTCCGATCGCCTGTTCGATATAGATTTCACTATAAAGAGAGCCCGTCGCACTAACTGGTCCCGATACGGTAGTTCTGATCAGGGTAAGGCCTATAATCTCAGCAATTGCTTCACCGTTGTTTGAGAAAAGACGAACATCTGCTCTTCGCACTTTTTCGTGTTTTTCGGTTTCGATAATTTCGACAAGCACTTGTTTGGGTGTAGGTTTAAAATAATGAACCCGATGGATTTCCACAGGAAGGAATGCCGCTTGTTCTTCGTGCAAAAGCCGGGCACCATAAATCTGGAAAGCTGAGTCGACCAGGGCTGGATGCAGAAAATAGTGATTAAGGTTGGTTTCTGCAAGCTCGATGATTCCCGTCATCCGCCCCAACTCAGATCTCACCTGTTTAAGCCCTCTGAACTGGGCACCATATTCGATTCCAACCTGTAAACATCTCGAATAAAATTCATTGGGATCGAGCTGTTCCCCATCAACCAAGGAGTTAAACACGATAGATTGGTTTGTATTGGCAGGTTTCAACCAACAGGAGGCGTGACGAATCCATGTGCCTGCCGGGTGACGGCTGTATATCGAGACTTGATAGAAACCAGCATCTTCTGGTTGGATCTTGGTTTGTAGTTCAAGCCCCTGGTGAGGAATTCTCATTGGTTCATGAATTACAAGGTCGGTAACCGACAGTTTTTCACTCTGCGATGAAAGTCTGGAACCAACCGACAAGGCCAGTTCAATATATCCCGTTCCCGAGAAAAGAATTTCTCCTCCAACCCGATGGTCGCTGAGATAAGCAGGGATTTGGGGTGAAATGAAGTTACGGTACCATGTTTCAGTCTGTTCCGGATGATCGAGCGGAAGTCCCAGAAGTGGATGTACCAATTGTTCCTGACAGCATTCAGTATTAATTGGAATTACCGGTTTTTCGATCCTGAATGGTTTGTGATTCCAGGGATAGGTTGGCAATTCGGCATTAAGGTGGTTTGATTCATCAAACCATTTCTTCAGATTGATGTTTCCCCCAGCACAATGCAAACGGGCCAATGCTCTTTCAAAAGAACTGATTTCATCATCACTTTTATCGATTGTAGCGATACAATGAACGGTCTGATTGGATTCATCCATTCGGATGATGGCTGAAAGATGGGGCGCAGGCCCTATTTCCAGTATCAGGTTGCAGTGTTTTTTGAACTGATGAAGACCCTCTCTGAAACGAACCGGTGAAACAACATGATCGATCCAGTACCGGCAGTTAGGTTGCTGGCCAGGCTCAAGGCAGGATATAAACGTTTTTTTTGCTTTTTGGTGTGGGATGAGTCGGGTTTGTTGCTCAAATTCGTCGAGCATTCCTGCCATATCGGGAGAATGAAAAGCGTGGCTGACATTCAGGAGCCGGGTCCTGATTTTTTGTTGGGTGAAGTGTTCCACAAGGTTCTCAATCTGATCGGACCGACCAGAAATTACCGTTTGTTGAGGACTATTGATGGCTGCAATCGCAACTCCAGGAAAATCAGGCAGGAGGGGTTCAATGATTTGTTCGTTGGTAAATACTACGGCCATTTTTCCACCCAAAGGCATGGCCTGCATCAAACGTCCTCTTGTAGCCACCAGTTTTACGGCATCTTCGAAAGCGAGGATACCGGCACAGCAGGCAGCTGCAAATTCACCAATACTATGTCCCATAACTACTTGAGCCTGAATTCCGTTTTCTTCAAGTAAACAAAAGAGGGCATATTCAAAAGAAAAAATTGCAGGTTGAGCATAACAGGTTTGATCAAGCTCTTGGCCAGCATCCTCCCCGAACATGATGTTCTTGATGCTTGTTCCCAATTCAACGCGGAAAGCTTCGTTGCACCGGTCGATTGCCCGGGCAAACCCTTCGAAACGATCGTACATGTTTTTCCCCATGTGAAGGTACTGAGATCCCTGACCTGTAAAGACAAAACCGATTGAAATCTGGCCGGATGGCAAAGCCTGATCCCGGATCAGCTGCGGGTGCTGTCCCGAAGCTAACGCTGTTTTAATTACTTCGATGGCTTCTTCCCTATCATGGGCTACAACCACCATCCGTCGAGAATAATGCGATCGCCCCAATGCACTGGTCTTGCAAATGGATCTCCAAACATTGTGGGTATGTTTTAAATAATGCAGATGGCGCTCAAGGCAGGCTGTCGCATTTTCGGCTTGTTTGGTGGATAGAAAAAGCAGCCCGAGACCGGAAACAGGTTGTTTTTCTTTTTGAACCGATAAATGACTGGACAAAATAATATGGGCGTTGGTTCCGCTGAATCCGAAACTTGAAACCGCAGCAACGGCAACATTCTGTTCTATGGGGATGGCTTCGGTGGGGATAATTGCCGCGGGATGCCAGTCGATCAACGGATTGGGGATTGAAAAACGAATGTTCGGCGGTATCTGTTTGTGTTCGACGACCAGAGCGGCTTTTATTAAACCTGCAAGTCCGGCCGTACATTCGGTATGCCCAATATTCGTTTTTGAAGAACCAATATACAGGGGATTATTGTCGGATCGACCGGCCAGGTAAGTCTGGTTAATCGCTTCCATCTCGATGGGATCACCAATTTTTGTTCCTGTACCATGGGCTTCAAGATAATTGAGTTGCCAGGGTTTCAAGCCGCTTGAAGCGATTGCTTGTTTGATAACCTGTTGCTGGCTAATGCTGTTGGGAGAGGTGAACCCGTTACTGTGCCCGTCGTGGTTGGTGGCCGAAGCTTTAATGACCGCAATGATCCGATTTCCATCCTGTTCGGCTTGTTTTAAAGGCTTAAGCAGAACACAGGCAACTCCTTCACTGCGCACATAGCCATTGGCCGCAGTGTCGAAGGCACTGCAGATACCCGTTTCAGAGAGGGCATTGACGCGGGAAAGGGCCACATGGATATTCCCGTCAAGGATCAGGTTGGTGCCGGCAGCAATAGCCAGACTGCATTGGCGGTTCTGAAGCGCCCTGATGGCCAGGTCGACTGCTACCAGCGACGAAGAACAGGCCGTGTCGACGACCATGGTTGGACCTTTCAACCCAAAATGAAAGGCAA
>CAZSIK010000282.1:0-5326 GCA_964606515.1 uncultured Prolixibacteraceae bacterium | reverse complement strand
TCGCCGAAGGGTAAAAAGGACCAAAGCCATTGTTCAACCCTAATATTTGAATCAGATGAACAGAAACGGAAATATCTATACATTTATCTACGCGTCGGTAATGGTGATCATTGTGGCTGCAATCCTCTCTTTCACGGCCATAAAACTGAAACCACAGCAAACCCGCAACGTGGAGATTGAAAAGAAACAAAATATTTTGCAGTCGGTAGGTATTGCTGCTTTACCAGCAGAAGCCGAAGCAGTTTTTGCAGAAAAGATAACAACAAGTTATGTAATTAACAACCAGGGAGAAACGACCGATGGAGTCGCTTTTTCAATCGACTTGAAAAAGGAACGTGCAAAACCCCTTGCCGAAAGAAAGCTTCCGGTTTACGAAGCCAATTTGGGCAATGAAGGCATAAAATACATAATCCCCCTCAGGGGAACAGGGCTTTGGGGCCCCATTTGGGGCTATATTGCACTGAATGAAGATATGAACACAATATTTGGTGCCACCTTCGACCACCAAGGAGAAACTCCTGGATTAGGGGCAGAAATCAAAACAATCCATTTTCAGGAAGCGTTCAAAGGAAAAACCATCTTCAACGAGAATAACGAATTGGTTTCCATAATTGTAGCCAAAGCTGGTGAAAATGCCCCTGCCCAACACCGGGTCGATGCCATTTCGGGCGGAACCATCACCAGTAAAGGCCTTCAGAAAATGTTGATCGATGACCTGAGTTGTTATTCTGAATTTTTCAACAAGAAAAAAGCAAGCTATGAGCAATAAAGATTCCTTATTCTCAAAGAAAAACTTGAACCTGCTTACCGGACCCTTAAGCAGTTCAAATCCCATTACCGTTCAGGTACTCGGTATCTGCTCGGCATTAGCGGTAACTGCGCAACTGAAGCCAGCCATCGTTATGGCCATTTCGGTAACCATAGTTACTGCCTTGTCGAACGTGATCATCTCGCTGTTGAGGAACACCATTCCTAATCGCATTAGAATCATCGTACAACTGGTAGTAATTTCGTTGCTGGTTATCATGGTCGACCAGATATTGAAAGCATATGTATATGAAGTGAGCAAGCAACTTTCAGTTTTTGTAGGATTGATTATTACCAACTGTATCCTTATGGGTAGGCTTGAAGCTTTTGCCCTGGGCAACAAACCCTGGCCTTCGTTTCTCGATGGCTTGGGAAATGGAGCTGGCTATGGGCTTATTCTGGTTATCGTTGGATTTATCAGGGAACTTTTAGGATCAGGATCACTCTTTGGTTATGAACTATTCGATAAAATAGGACTCTATAAAACCGGATATGTCGATAATGGGCTGATGGTGCTCTCACCTATGGCCTTAATTACTGTTGGAGTAATCATCTGGATCCATCGGTCGAAGAACCGTGATTTAATCGAGAATAAGTAATGTACAATTCATAGAGCAGATTATGGAAAATATTATCAATATATTTATAAAGTCGGTTTTCCTCGAAAATATGGTATTTGCCTATTTCCTTGGAATGTGCTCGTACCTTGCCGTTTCAAAAAGCGTTAAAACCGCAACCGGTTTGGGAATCGCTGTTGTTTTTGTACTGGCCATCACCCTCCCGGTTAACTACCTACTCGAAAACTTCATTTTAAAAGAAGGTGCTTTAGCCTGGCTAAGCCCCAGCTTTGCCGATATGGACCTTAGTTTTCTCAGCTTCATCATGTTCATCGCTGTAATTGCCTCTATGGTACAACTGGTCGAGATGATTGTCGAAAAATTTGCTCCCACCCTTTATTCCAGTTTGGGCATTTTCCTACCCCTCATCGCTGTGAATTGTGCCATATTGGGGGGCTCGCTTTTCATGCAACAAAAAGAATTTGTAAACGTAGGTGAAGCGACAGTATACGGACTGGGTTCAGGTCTTGGCTGGTTACTTGCCATCGTTGGTATTGCAGCTATCCGCGAAAAATTACAGTACTCGCACATCCCCGCTCCCTTGCGAGGTTTAGGCATCGCTTTCCTAATCACTGGTTTGATGGGGATGGCTTTCATGGGCTTTTCTGGAATTAAACTTTAGTAAGAAATTTTTTAAACAAGGATAAAATGATTCTTTTAGCCACACAATCGACCGTAATCCTTACCAGCGTGATCTTTTTCCTGGTAATTATACTGCTGTTGGTTGCCCTTTTATTATTTGCCAAGAAAAAGCTGACCCCCTCGGGTTCAGTCACAATTAACATCAACGAAGGGGAAAAAGTGCTTGAGGTTGAACCGGGTTCTTCCCTGTTATCAACCATGAGCAACAACGGGATCTTTCTTCCATCGGCCTGCGGTGGTGGAGGTACCTGCGGGATGTGCCGTTGTCAGGTTGAAGATGGGGGCGGCTCCATCTTGCCTACCGAAGTTAGTTTCTTTACAAGAAAAGAACAACAGGAAAACTGGCGCTTGGGCTGCCAGGTAAAAGTACGGCAAGACCTCAAGATTAAGATTCCCGAAGAAGTATTGGGCATTAAAAAATGGGAATGCGAAGTGGTTTCGAACCATAACGTAGCCACCTTCATCAAGGAATTCGTGGTGAAACTGCCCCCGGGCGAAATACTTCATTTCAAATCAGGCGGCTACATTCAAATCGATGTCCCCAAGTACGAATGTGACTTTGGAAAGGATATCGAGGTGGAAGAAGAGTACCGCGACGAATGGAACAAATTCAAACTGTGGGACCTGAAAATCAATAATACCGAAGAAACCTACCGTGCCTATTCCATGGCCAACCACCCGGCAGAAGGCAATATCGTGATGCTCAACATCCGTATTGCCACCCCGCCCTGGGACCGTCAGAAAGGCGCCTGGGCCAATGTGCGCCCCGGGATTTGCTCGTCCTATATCTTTTCGAGAAAACCTGGCGACAAGGTGACCATCTCGGGACCTTACGGTGAATTCTTCATCCAGGATACCCAGAACGAAATGCTGTACATTGGTGGTGGAGCCGGAATGGCGCCATTGCGTTCGCACCTCTTCCACCTGTTCCATACCCTAAAATCGGGTCGCAAAGTGTCGTATTGGTACGGCGCCCGCTCGCGCCGCGAAATTTTCTACGAAGACCATTTCCGCGCTATCGAGAAGGAATTCCCGAACTTCAAATTTACCATAGCCCTGAGCGAACCAGCCCCCGGCGACAACTGGGACGGCCCTGTCGGTTTCATCCATCAGGTAATTTACGACTACTACCTTAAGAACCACGATGCCCCCGAAGACATCGAATACTACATGTGCGGCCCCGGCCCCATGACGAATGCAGTTAATAAAATGCTGTTCGATCTGGGGGTTGAAAAGCAAAATATTCACTTCGACGATTTCGGGAATTAACAAGAAGGTTTGTGCAGAAAAATGAACCACACTAGGCACATAGGACACATAAATAAGTGAACAATAAACTACAATAGGCACATAGGGCACATAGAAATATAAAAAGGGAACAAATAACCACAATAGGCACATAGGACACATAGAAATATAAAAAGGGAAGCTGGTTAACGGCTTCCCTTTTATGCTTTATAAAACAATACTGGCCGACTAATACAATTAGATTCTTCGCTTTGCACAGAATGCAGCATGAACTTAAGGGGTGCCATGTATAAAAAGCGGATGTTCGTGTACCAAAATGCCAATTTCATGAGTAATTAATGGCTTTTCGTGACTTCTTACAAAATCAATCCTGGTTTTTTTTAAAAAATGTTACTTTAGTAGATTCAATAAATTATGTTTTGTATGAAAAAATATTCTTTAAAAAATCCCATCAGTCTATTGGTTTGCTGCCTTTTAGGAAGTTTTATTTTTCTTACTGCATGCGATAAGGATGAAACCGATACAGGGTCGTTTGAAACAAATACCCTCACTTTTCAGGATAATGCTTACAATTTATCGGCTAGTTACCTAAAAAAATCCGATCAGGTTGAAGACAAGAGCACTTGGGAAATAGGCCTTTGGGGCCGATTGGAGAAAGAATCAACAAACGGGGCAAAGTCAGTGAGCGATCCAATGGGAGAAAGCAATATAAAGATCAGCATCAAACTGGTTCCGGTGAAAGGTTCATTAATTAAAGGGACTTACTCGTTGGGCGACCTCAACGGCGATGGACTGACCAACGAACTCGATGCCACCGATGCAGGATACATTGCCTCGGCAACGTTAGAGATGGACCAGAGCTATTCGTTTTATTCGGGCAATGTTGTGCTAAAAGATAAAAAACTCAAAATAACCCTCTTCGATGAAACCGGCCAGGAAATCAACGACGAGGAAGTGCCGGGCTTCAACATTCAATTTTCTTTACAGGGGGATGATGATTTATTGCTTAAAGGGAATGTGGATTTGGTGAAGAACGATAACTAATTTGGCATCTAATTTACAAATAGCAGAAAAAAAAGAAATAAAAAATACAAAAAAATGAAAGTTTTAGGTTCATTAATCATTCTTTTAACAATAGTTGGAACCTGTTGGTCCCAATCGACCATTTTGGTTGAAGCCCCCGATGGCAGCCATATTTCGGCACATGCAACGCTCTCGGGCGCAATGGCTGCTGCGCAACCGGGGGATTTTGTATACATACCCGGTGGCAGTTTCAACATGGACAGTGTAAAAATTGATTTAGAGCTGCATTTGGTAGGTGTGGGGCACAACCCCTCGGCCACGGTAGCTACAGGGCGCTCTCAAATTACAGGCAGCATTTACCTGTTAAGCGGCTCCGACAACACCACTATTGAAGGGCTGTACATTACCGGCAATATACAGACAGGCATCAATTCAGGCAACCAGCACGTGAATAATATTACGATTAGCCGCTGCAATTTTAACGACCTGAGATTATCGTACAACGGAACCGGAAACAACGAAACTTCTTCAGGCTTTTTCTGTCGAGAAAACATAATCAGGGGTTGGTTATATGGAGGCAATACTGATAATGCAAAGGTGGAAAACTCATTTTTAGCAGGTAAATTTATTTACTTTTATGGTGCTTCATTTTTCAATAACATTTGTTTTCACTATATCTCCTCTAATTCTTATACAGATAACATATTTCAATATTGTAATTTTTGTACTTTCAGCAACAATGTTTTTTGTGGCTATTTAAAGGAATGGAGTTCTTCTAATTTTTCATTTTTCAATAATGTTTATCCAGGAATTGGTTTTGGTGGCATAAAGGAAAACAATATTGACTTGCAAACATCAGAACTTGACAATAATCGAAATCCGATATTTATTAATTACCCCGGTCGTTTTTTTCGCTACAATGCTAACTACCATATTCAAGACACATCGGTTTGCAAAAATGCCGGGCTCGATGGAAAAGACATGGGCGT
>CAZSIK010000281.1:5083-5338 GCA_964606515.1 uncultured Prolixibacteraceae bacterium | reverse complement strand
TAGTCGGTGCCAAAAGCGGGGGAACTGTGGTAATGAAACACGATGATACGCGGGGAACCGATGATCGTTTCTATGGGCCTGGCCACTTCGGAATTTATACTGAAAAAGGACAGGACTATGTTTCGTTTCATTATTACGATCCCAACTGGCCTTACCCGGGGCAACCGTCTGGCGGGCCCACCCTTGGCCTGGCTAAACTGATTTGGGGTGAAGATGGTTGGCCAAAGGTTTCGATGGAATTCATTGATAAAGGGG
>CAZSIK010000281.1:0-5073 GCA_964606515.1 uncultured Prolixibacteraceae bacterium | reverse complement strand
GGAGGGTAGCGGCCCTGTTCTTCCATCGAACCTCCGGCGATGCTCTTGCAACTGGTTTGCACGATCTTCAACCGTCAGGAAGGTGTGGACCGCCGGAGGCTGTTTCCAGAGCCGTTGAAAAACGTCAATAGCAACAAAGTGCTCGATGTTCAGGGGCATAATGCAGTTAATGGCGCCCTGGCCTATCAATATTCGGCCAATACCGGCCTGGTCTCGCAAAAATGGCTTGTGTCCCCCCTGGGTACAGGCGAGTATACCTTGCGCAATATGGCCGATACCACTTTGTATCTAGAGGCAGCTGGAACGGGAAATGATGAACTTCTTCGACTCACTTCAAACTATACGGCTAGAGTAAACCAAAAATTCAGGTTAATCGAATCGACTAATGGAAAGGTGATCATTTACCCCTCGAAAAGCGATAAACTGTTTGAAATCCCTAATGCTTACACAGCCGATTACCAGGTAAAACTGTGGCCAAACACCAATCATAACTGTCAGCGATGGATTTTTAATAAGGCCGATGGAGGCGTGTTGGCCCCTGAACTGCTTCAATCCAAACTCAGCGTTTTCCCCAATCCTGTGATCGATTTTACTACCATCTCTGGTGAAGGCTCTATGCTTGTGTCGGTATATACCCTGAGCGGAACCTGTGTACTATCCGGTCAAAGTATCGATGCCTCAGGAAGGCTCGATTTAAGTTCCTTGCCAGCAAATACGTATTTGTTGAAAATCATTTCCAAAGGAGCAACAACAACCAGAATCCTCATAAAAAAATAAAAAGCAATATGAAACCAAAACGTTCTATCCTGTTATTGTTCTTAGCTTTAACCTGCCTGAGCAGTTGCATCAAGTCTGGTACTGTGGGGCAAAGACACTTGATCGATTTCGATTGGAAATTTGCTTTGGGCGACTTTCGCGATGCCAGTAAGCCAGGTTTCGACGACAGTCAATGGCGCAAACTCGACCTGCCCCACGATTGGAGCATTGAAGGTATACCCGACCTTAAAAATCCATCAGGTAACGATGGTGGATACTTTCCCACTGGTATAGGCTGGTACCGAAAATCGTTCAAGGTTCCTGCAAATTGGAAAAAAAAGCTCGTTTCCCTATATTTTGAAGGGGTTTACATGAATTCAGAAGTATTCATCAACGGCCATTCACTGGGCATTCATCCTTATGGATATTCGTCGTTTTTCTACGACCTGACACCCCATCTTAAAATTGGATCAGAAAACGTAATTGCCGTAAGAGTCGACAATTCGCAACAGAAAAACTGTCGATGGTACAGCGGCTCGGGCATTTATAGGCATGTGTGGCTGCAGGTAAGCAATACGGTGCACATGGCTCATTGGGGAGTTTCAATTGCCACTCTTGAAGCCGATTCATCAAAGTCAAGTATTCAGGTGAAGACCCGAGTGAAAAACGAAACTGGCTCGTCCCAAAAACTTAGTTTGATCACCCGGCTCATCGACAAGAATAAAAAAGATTTGGGAAACAAGGTGACGAACATCGAAGTACAGGCCAATTCCGAAGTTGAAGCGACTCAGGATATCCTGGTCGAAAATCCCGAACTCTGGTCGCCCCAGACTCCCGATTTATATCAGGCCGAAATCAAAGTAATGAGCGGTTCAACTGTTCTAGATGAAATCAATCAATCCTTTGGAATCCGCACTATCAGCTTCAGTGCCGAAAGCGGGTTCGAACTAAATGGCCAAAAGATGCTGCTGAATGGTGGTTGTGTGCACCACGACAACGGATGTCTGGGGGCAAAAGCATACAACCGTGCCGAGGAGCGCAAGGTTGAACTGCTGAAGGCGGCTGGATTCAATGCCGTACGTACTTCGCACAATCCCCCCTCCGAAGCTTTCCTTGAGGCATGCGACCGCCTGGGCTTGCTGGTTATCGACGAGGCATTCGATGGCTGGCGCGAAAACAAAACCCCTTTCGACTATGCTCTTTATTTTGATCAATGGTGGAAGCGTGACCTGGAAACAATGGTGCTGCGCGACCGCAACCATCCTTCGATTATTATGTGGAGCATTGGCAACGAAATTATTGAGCGTACCAAGCCCGAAGCAGTTGAAACAGCTACCCGTTTGGCAAAGGCCGTTCGGCATATCGACCCCACTCGTCCCATCACATCAGCCATGACTACCTGGGGGCAAGGCTGGGAAATTTTCGACCCGCTGATGGCCGCACACGATGTTTGCGGATACAATTATCAGATGCACCAAGCCTTGGACGATCATGAAAGAATTCCTTCGCGGATTATTGTCCATACCGAATCGTATCCCCGCGATGCATTCTATTGTTGGGATATGGCCGATAAACATCCCTACATAATTGGCGATTTTGTTTGGACAGCGATTGATTACCTGGGCGAATCGGGTATTGGTGCTTACTATTATCCGGGTGAAGAGGCTGTTGATCATTGGATAAACAACCGCTTTCCCTGGCACGGGGCCTATTGCGGTGATATCGACCTGACTGGCTGGAGGAAACCCATTTCACATTATAGAAGCTTGTTATGGAACGAGGAGCAAGCTTTGTATTTGGCTGTCCGCGAACCCAATCCCGATCAAGGTGAAATTAAACTGACAGGATGGGCGGTGTGGCCAACTTGGGAAAGCTGGACCTGGCCCGGGCACGAAGGGAAAAACATCCAGGTTGAAATTTGTTCAAAATACCCTAAAGTAAAACTTTACCTCAACGATAGTCTTATTGGTGAACAGGCTACCACTCGAGAACAGGAGTTTAAGGCTACCTTTGCCCTGCCTTATGCCCCGGGCGTTTTAAAAGCCGTTGGGATTATTGATGGAAAGGAAAGCGATGCGGTTTTGCTAAGCACTGCCCAAGAGGCTTCTAAAATCAACCTGAAAGCCGACCGCTCGGAAATACTAGCTGATGGACAAGATCTTTCATTTGTTACCGTTGAAATTACCGACAATGCAAACATTTTAGATCCCAATGCAAGCCATCAACTTAATTTCAGCATCGAAGGCCCGGGTGAAATTGTGGGTGTCGATAATGCCAACCTGAAAGACACCGTGCCATTCGTGGGAAACACACGAAAAGCCTGGAAGGGTAGGGCGATGGTGGTGATAAAAAGCACCCGTGCTAGCGGAACCATCAGGTTAAAGGCCCAGGCGCCCGAATTAGCTGAAGCTGTTTTAGAGATTGTTGTAATTAAGTAAAAAACAGTTTAAACGCTAAGAAATTCTACAAGAAAAGTTAATCTTGCAGAAAGGGGTTCCGCACCTTTTCGTCGCCAATGGTGGTGGCCGGGCCATGACCAGAAAAAACATCAACCTCGTTGGGCAATATAAGAAGCTTGTTCTTTATCCCCGAAATCAGGGTGTCGTAGTTGCCCCCGGGCAGGTCGGTACGGCCAATACTGCCGTTGAACAACACATCGCCGGTGATGAGGATTTTTGAAGCTTCTTCGTAAAAACAAATGCTACCGGGTGAATGGCCGGGAACATGGATGACCTGAAGTTCCGAATTTCCAAACATAACCGTAACGCCTTCTTTTAAAATAATTTCGGGAAGCGAAACCGGATCGACGGGAATCCCAAACATCGCTGCCCGTGCTTGTACCTCGCTGATCCAGGCAGCATCGCCATCGTGGGTTTCCCACTGCAAACCATAAGCCTTGCGGCATTGTTCCACCCCGAAAATATGGTCGAAATGGCCATGGGTGTTGATCAATTTGACCGGTTTCAACTGCTTCGAACCGATAAACCGGTCGAGTTGCGAAAACTCCTTATCGGTGAAACAACCGGCATCAACAATGGCGCATTCACCGGTTTCGTCCCAGATTACATAGGTATTCTCCTGAACCGGATTAAAGGTGAAAGTTTGAATATTCATCATCCTGGATTGTGAAATTGGGGTTAAACCGAAATCCCGGCTATTAGTTGGTCAACGGTCAGATTTTTCTGCTCCCCGGTAGTCATGTTCTTTAGTGAGAACAGACCGGCTTCGATTTCCGATTCCCCGGCAATAACAACGAACGGAATTCCTTTGCGGTTGGCATAATCCATCTGCTTTTTCATCTTGGCCGCTTCGGGAAAAATCTCGCACGAAATTCCTCCATGACGAAGTTTTTTCATTACCGGCAGGATATATTGTTCCTCTTTTTCACCAAAATTGACAAAGAAAACTTTCGATGCAGCCAATGCACTTTCAGGGAAAAGTTGCAGCTGCTCCATTACATCAAAAATACGGTCGGCGCCAAACGAGATGCCCACACCCGAAACCCCCGGCATGCCGAAGATACCGGTCAGGTCGTCGTAACGGCCCCCGCCGGTGATGCTGCCAATTTGCACATCGTTGGCTTTCACTTCGAAAATAGCGCCGGTATAGTAGTTTAGGCCGCGGGCTAAAGTCAGGTCAAGTTCAACTCCCACCGTGAGTCCCAATTTTTCGACATAACCAAAGATGGTTCGCATCTCGGCCACCCCCTTCATGCCAATTTCAGAATTTGAAATCACCGCTTCGATCTGGTCGAGTTTCGCGGTATTGCTGCCACTAAGCGCCAGAATGGGCTGAAGCTTTTCGATGGCGTCTGTCGAAACACCCCGCTCGCTCAACTCTTCGTTTACCTTGTCGATTCCTATTTTATCGAGCTTGTCGATGGCTACGGTGATGTCGATAATGCGGTTGGCCTCGCCGATGGTTTCGGCAATTCCGGCCAGTATCTTGCGGTTGTTGATTTTTAGCGTGACATGGATGTTGAGGCGGCGGTACACTTCATCGACAATCTGGATCAATTCCACTTCGTTTAGCAGCGAATCGCTGCCAATCACGTCGACATCGCACTGGTAAAATTCGCGGTAACGCCCCTTTTGCGGACGGTCGGCACGCCAAACCGGTTGTATCTGGTAGCGTTTGAAAGGGAAGACCAGATCGTTGCGGTTTTGTACCACGAATCGGGCAAAAGGTACGGTAAGGTCATACCGTAAGCCCTTTTCGCTGATCTGGTTGGTAATCTTATTCGAATTTCTTTCGGCCAGCAGTTCTTCGTTTACACCCGAAATAAAGTCGCCCGAATTGAGCACCTTGAAGAGCAGT
>CAZSIK010000280.1:0-5370 GCA_964606515.1 uncultured Prolixibacteraceae bacterium | reverse complement strand
AACGTGGAGCAAATGTTGCAAGGGGTTGTAGCCGGTCTGAATGTCACAACCCAAGGGATTGGCGGTACGTTGAATGCAGGCAGGAGCATCAATGTTCGTGGTACCGGAACCATCGCCAAAGATGGGAACAACCTGTTCTCTTCTCAAAATCCGTTGGTATTAATCGATGGAATGGAAGGTGACCTGGACGCAGTAAACCCGAACGACATCGACAACATTACCGTTCTGAAGGATGCAGCATCGGCAGCGGTTTACGGTTCGCGCGCCCCGTTTGGGGTCATCCTGGTTACCACAAAGAAAGGGAAAGCTGGTAAAGCCAAGGTAAACTACAATAATAATTTCAGCTGGAGTTCTCCAGTACTTCTTCCCGAGATGATGAGTTCTTATGAATTTGTCAATTACTGGAACGATGCCGATTACAATGGTGGCGGTAGCGGCCAGAAATGGAAAGCCGATTTCGTACAGAAGGTGAAGGATTACATGGATGGAAAACTTGACCCTACCGATGTTGCAAAAGCACGTGCCGATGGCAAATGGGATTACGACAACACCAACGCTAATGTCGACTGGATGCGCGAGTATTATAAAGGATCTTCTCCTTCTCAGGAACACAACCTGAGCATCAACGGGGGCAACGATGGCTGGCGGTATTATCTTTCAGCCAATTATCTCGATAAAGAAGGTTTAATGCGGTATGGAACCGATACTTATGACCGCAGCACGGTAACCGGAAAAATTTCGGGCGACCTGAACCGCTATGTGTCGATTGATTATACCAACAGATTTGTTCGGAGCAATTACGACAGGGCTACTTCCATGTCGGATGATTTTTATGACCACATCATGCGCCGTGCCCGCCCGATCCGTGCCATTAACGATCCGAACGGCAAGTACATGTCGGACATCAACTACATCAATGCCTTGCAAAATGGTGGGCGCAGGAAAGACCAGCAAGATTGGATGACCCAACAGTTCAGGCTGACTTTAAAACCCATGAAAGGTTGGAACATCATTGGCGACCTGAATTACCGTACTTATACCCAATTTGTTCACGAAGATGCTTTCAAGGTTTATTCATCGATGGCCGACAACATTGGTCAATATATTGCCCTTACCAGTGTATCGAACGATTATGTGTACGAATACGCGAAAAAATCGTACTTCTTCAATCCTAATGTGTATACCGATTATGAAACCAGCTTTGGCAACCACAACATCAAGGTGATGGCTGGTTTCCAGATGGAAATGAACCGCTACCGCGATTTAAGTGCAAAGAGGATGGACATGATCACCACCGAATTACCCGTCATCGACCTTACCACGAACGAAACCCCGGAAATTAAGGGTCAGGTTCAGGAATGGGCCAATGTGGGTTATTTCGGAAGGTTAAATTACGATTATAAAGGGATTTACCTATTGGAAGCCAACATGCGTTATGATGGTTCTTCCCGCTTCCGTGAAGACAAGCGCTGGAACCTTTTCCCATCGGTTTCGGTGGGATGGAACCTGGCACAGGAAGAATTTTGGAAATCGAACATCGAGGCGGTCAATACGTTCAAGCTAAGGGCATCGTATGGCAAGCTGGGCAACCAAAATACAAGGGGCTGGTACCCGACCTATCAAACCCTTGCAACCGGAACCGCAAATGGAGATTGGCTTGTAGGAGGGGCAAAACCCAATACAGCAGGTGCTCCTGAAATCGTGAGCACTTCGCTTACCTGGGAAAAAATTCGCAGCTGGAACTTCGGGGCCGACTTTGGATTATGGAAAAACCGCTTGTCGGGTAGTTTCGATTATTTTATCCGTTATACCGAAGACGGGATGGGAGACGGGCCTTCGTTGCCTGCTGTTTTAGGAACCAAGGTGCCTAAAGTGAACAACATCGATATCAAAACCTCCGGGTTTGAATTGACAGTAGGTTGGCGCGATAAAATCAAGGATTTCTCCTACGGTTTGAAAGCCATTCTTTCCGATTCGAAAACCAAGGTGGTCAATTATCCTAACGAAACCCTCAATATCGACAATTATCTGATTGGATATTATACCAATGAAATTTGGGGCTATAAAACAATTGGTATTGCCAAAACAAAAGAAGAAATGGATGCCCACCTGGCTTCATTGCCCAATGGAGGTCAAGCCGCAGTGGGCAGTCGTTGGGATGCCGGTGACATCATGTATGAAGATACCAATAAGGACGGGAAAATCAATGGTGGAGCCCGTACCCTGGCCGACCATGGCGACCTTGAAATCATCGGAAATTCTACCCCGAGATATGCATTGGGCCTTGATCTCGACCTGGCATGGAAAGGGTTTGATTTCAGAATGTTCTGGCAGGGAGTGATGAAGCGCGACTATTATCCTACCGGGATGACCTTCTGGGGATGTACCAATTCGGGCGAATGGTGGTCGACCTTCATGAAACCCCATTTGGATTATTTTCGCGGTTCAGCCGATCATCCCCTGGGGCAAAACCTCGATGCATATTATCCACGACCAATCTGGGGCGATAAGAACCAGAAAACACAAACCAAGTACTTGCTCGATGCATCGTATATGCGTTTGAAAAACGTTCAGTTGGGCTATACTTTACCTTCTTCGTTAACAAAAAGGTTAAAAATCGATAAGGTAAGGTTTTATGTTTCGGGTGAAAACCTGCTTACCCTTACTAGTTTGAACAAAACCCTCGATCCCGAGTCGATCGGTATTGGAAGACAAGGTGGAACAGTATATCCGCTTTCCAAAGCAATGTCATTCGGTCTCAGCGTAAACTTTTAATCCTTTGTAATTATGAAAAAGTTAATGTTATCTAATATAAGAAAAAGCCTGTTCATTGCAGGTTTCGTGATCCTGTTTACGGGCTGTAACGATGTCCTTGAAATTGATCCGCCTTCCCAAATTTCACCTGAGAAATATTTATGGGACGAAAGCCATCTTTCGGCTTATACCATCCGCCGTTACCAGGATATTTTTCGTGCCAACCAAGGTACTGGCGCTGATGGACTTTATCTCGACGATATCGATACTGATGTAATGACTTCACGGGGTTCGAACGGCCGTTTTGTTCCTGGTGAATGGAAGGTTGGAAGCACCGGAGGATCCTGGTCTTTCGGGAATATCTACCAATTGAACTATTATTTACAGACGGTAGTTCCCCGTTACGAAGCCGGGAAGATTACCGGGAGCGCTACTAACGTAAAGCATTATATTGGTGAAGGTTACGTGTTACGTGCCCACGAGTATTTTAAAAAGTTACGTGAAGTGGGCGATTTCCCGATCATCACCCGCATCCTGCCCGATGTGAAGGACAGCCTGATGGAGGCCAGCAAACGCAGACCAAGAAACGAAGTGGCCCACTTCATCCTTTCCGACCTCGACAAAGCCATTGAGTTGTGTTCCAATTCACCAGTTGGAGGTAGCAACCGGATCACCAAAGATTTGGCCTATTTGTTGAAATCGAGGGTGGCCCTTTTCGAAGCCACCTGGCTCAAGTATCATAAAGGAACTGCTCTGGTTCCCAATGGCAATGGTTGGCCCGGGGCACAGAAAGAGTACAACAAGAACTATCAGTTCCCAACCGGTAGCATCGAAAACGAAATCAATTTCTTCCTCGATGAGGCCATGAGTGCTGCCAAAGTGGTAGCCGATAACCGTGTTTTGGCCGTGAATTCGAAGGTAATCCGTAAAAGTTCCACCGATCCTCTCAACCCCTATTTCGAAATGTTCAATTCCGAAGACCTCACCGCGGTTAAGGAAGTAATCCTCTGGAAAGATTTCGACCAGGCACTAGGGATTGTAAACTATTGGAACCATTATCTCTACTATGGCAATGGCTACGGCTACACCCGTCAGTATGTCGATAATTTTTTGATGGAGAATGGTTTACCTATCTATGCTGCCGGCTCAGGTTATAAGGGCGACGATTTTGTTGGCGACGTTAAGGAAGGCCGCGACTGGCGCTTGAAACTGTTCATGCGGGCACCGGGTGAAACCAAGGCTTTCATCAACCTTCCCGTGGGGAAAAATCCTGAAGTTGAACCTCAGGTTCCTGCAATCGATGGCGCTTCGCGTTACCTTGAAGGTACCGGTTATTCGATCAAGAAAGGGCTGTCGTACAACAACGACATGCAAGCCACTGTTGGCCGCGACCTTACCGGCATGGTATTGTTCCGCGCAGCAGAAGCTTATCTGAACTACATCGAAGCATGTTACGAGAAAAACGGGAGCCTCGCCAACGGGCCGGAGTCGATCCTGATTTTAACAAAACCATCGGAGCAACCGATGTATCGAAAGAAGGCGAAAACGACTGGGGTGCTTATAGTCACGGGCAATTGGTCGATGCAACCTTGTACAACATCCGTCGTGAGCGCCGCTGCGAACTTACTGTTGAAGGTTTGCGTTACATGGATCTGATTCGCTGGAGGGCTATGGATCAGCTGAACGGCTTTAAAATTGAAGGGATCAAAGTATGGGGCCCGATGAAAGATGTGTACGGCAACCGGCTGAAATACGGATTGACTGATCCTACCAAGAATACGGTTTCCGACCCGTCGTTAAGCTCCTACCTGCGCATTCACCAGATTTCGCCCAATAACCTGTACTACAATGGTTATAAGTTTTGTGAAGCCCATTACCTGAACCCGATCGCAGCCGAGCATTTCTTAATTGCCTCACCCGATGGGGTTTCACGCGATAATTCGCCAATCTATCAAAATCCTGGCTGGTCGCTCGAAGGGGGTACTCCTCCGGTTGGCTTTTAACCAAGATTGATTATTTAGCATACATCATTATTAGTTTGGTTAGTTAAAGTATTCAAGAGGTTGTCTTCCGGGCAACCTCTTTTTTTATAGTTTTTCCGAAGAAAAAACTTGAAAACAAATAATAAGATAATAATTGACAAATTAGGACCACATCAACCGAATCGTTTCCGATCGATTTTTTTTGGGTAAGTTCCGAATTTCAGATCATTTGCCACTTTGGACCGAGTTTGGTATCTAAATTTTGTCAAAAAAAATGGGAGGCGCCAACACCGATCTGATCCCCAAATCCAGATCGGCAGGTCACACCTCCCGAAAATGAACAGCCTGAAATAACCTAAACTCAATTAAAAAACCCCTCTTTCCCTCTTATCAATCCTACATGTTATCATTACATAAGCTACTTTTTCAGCCTGGATGTCTCTCATGAGCACATTGTATTTTGTTATAAACCTGTTTTCCAGTTTTTTTGGATCCAATTGCCTCAGAACCTCCCTTAACTTACTGTTTGAAAAATTATCCATAGTATATTGTTCGTTAAAACGTTAACTCCCATTTCAATTTACCTCATCCACTATCTTTTTCCTTTGGGCCATTGCACGCCTGATGGTGTCCT
>CAZSIK010000279.1:0-5371 GCA_964606515.1 uncultured Prolixibacteraceae bacterium | reverse complement strand
GACATTGACGTGTCGCGTCGCTTACCAGTTGACTGCTATATTTTGCTTACTGAAGACCTGATGGAGCCCGCCATCAATTTTCAGATCGACTTGCCTACTGCCGACGATAGGGTGAAAGAAACAGTAAGCCAGGTGATTGTCACCGAGGAAGATAAAAATCGGCAGATGATTTCTTTGCTGCTACTGGGCCGATTCTATACTCCTGAATTCATCGTGGGTACTCCGAATTTTTCGGGCAGCGACCTGGTCCAATCGACCTTAGGTTCTACCGTAAGCGAATTGTTGTCGAACCAAATATCGAACTGGGCCAGCCAAATTACCAGCGTATTCGATGTGGGTATCAATTACAGGCCAGGGAACGAGGTGGCTCAAGACCAGTTCGAACTTGCCCTGGGAACCCAGATACTGAATGACCGGGTAACCTTGAATGGCAACATTGCTAACGATGCCAATCCCAATTCAAACAACGCATCGGGTATCGTGGGCGATTTCGATGTGCTGATCAAACTTACCGAGAACGGCAAGCTACAGTTTAAAGCCTACACCCACTCGAACGACCACCTGATTTACGATACAGCCCCCAATACACAAGGTTTGGGATTTACGTATAAAGAGGAATTCAACTCGTTTCAAGAACTGTTCACGAGGTATAAAGAAGCTTTGTTCAATAGAAAAAAGAAGAAGTCGTCAAGAAAATAAAAAATGAACCTGGTTATGGCTGCATTTTGAACAAACTTTATTTTCTTTGTGAATGCCGTTTTTAAAATGCAAAATAAATACAGCAAACTGATCGTTAAAAAGAAAAAATTTTGAAAGTATGCTTGCATCAATTTTATTACAACAAACTTCGCCTACCGCTATTACGCTCGATTTTTGGGATTTGGCCATGAAAGGCGGTTGGATCATGATCCCGATTGCACTCCTTTCGGTTATTTCAATGTATATTTTTGGCGATCGTTACATCGCCATCTATAGGGCTTCGAAGATCGATAATAACCTGATGAACCAGATTCGTCAGAATATCGTGGATGGTAAGATCGATTCGGCCTTGTCGCTTTGCCGCTCGACCGATAAACCCCTGGCCCGCATGATCGAAAAAGGGATACTACGCATTGGTCGCCCCCTGAACGACGTGAGTGCTGCAGTCGAAAATGTCGGGAATCTTGAAATTTCGAAGCTCGAAAAGGGACTTCCCCTCTTGGCAAGTGCCGCTGGAGGGGCGCCCATGATTGGTTTTCTTGGTACTGTAATGGGAATGATCCAAGCCTTCTACGATATGGCCAACGCAGGAAATAATATCGACGTTACCCTCCTCTCGTCGGGCATTTACCAAGCTATGGTAACCACTGTCGCGGGCTTGATCGTGGGTATTACCGCTTATTTTGCCTACAATATTTTGGTGTCAAAAGTTGATAGTGTAATTGCAAAAATGGAGAGAACCACTACCGATTTCATGGATCTGCTAAACGAACCGGTTGCTTAAAAGAAATAGGATGGCTTTAAAAAAACGAAACAGGATCAGTGCTGAATTCAGCATGTCGTCGATGACCGACATTGTATTCCTATTATTGATTTTTTTCATGGTCACTTCGACTTTAATTGCCCCCAATGCCTTGAAATTATTGTTGCCCCAAAGCAACAACCAAACGCAGGCTAAACCGCTTACAACCATATCGATTACCCAAGATTTGCGCTACTACCTGAACGATAACGGTAAATTGGTACAAGTTCAATTCAATGAAATTGAACCTTATCTTCAACGGACCCTTGGCTCTGACGAAGAAATTTATATTTCGCTCCATGCCGATAAAACAGTTCCTATCGATGAGGTGATCAAGATTATGAATATTGCCCGGAACAATAAATACAAAATGATTATTGCGACCAGTCCGGAACAATAAAAACAAATGGATCGTGAAATTTTTCAGGAAACATAAAGAAGGTATTCTACTCACAGTCTTATTCCATGCAGGGCTGTTATTGTTGCTGTTTTGGTTTAAGTTTGTTACCCCCCTGCCTTTACCAGAAGAAAAAGGCATCATGGTCGATTTTGGCACCAGCGATGTGGGCATGGGAGTAACCGAACCCCCGAAGCAAAGTGCACCGCAAGCTCCTCCTCAGGTAGTCGACGAACGCCAGACGGAAGAAACCACCCAGCTTCCATTGCCGCAAACTGCAGCTCAATCGGTACCAAAGGCCAGCGCTTCAAAGGAACCAATTATGACACAGGATTTTGAAGAAGCTGCTGCTGTCGAGGAAGCCAAACGAAAAGCCAGGGAAGAACAAAAGAGAAAGGAGGAAGAACTTAAAAAAATTCAAGACCAGCAAAGAGCTCAGGTAGAAGCCGAAAGGCAGATCAGGCTGGTGCGTGAAAGAAGGGTTCAGGATAGTTTGAGGCGGATCGATGAGGCACGGGTTGCCGAACTGCAACGCATTGCCGAGGCACGCCGTCGAGATAGCCTTCGTAAAGCTGAAGAAGATGCAAAAATGGCCGCAATAAACTCCAGGGCCAAGAACGTTTTTGGACCTGCTAGCGGTCAGGGTGATAAAAGTGCTCAAAGTTCCGGTCAGGGGGTTACGTACAAGCCTGGAAACCAGGGTTCGGTAACAGGAACCCCGGGTGCCGATCAATATGGTCCAGGCGGAGGCGAAGGAATTTCCTTCAACCTAACCGGTCGCAGCATGAGAACCATGGTTAAACCCGTATATTCTGAAAACGAAGAAGGCGTGGTGGTGGTTACCATCACGGTCGATATAAGCGGAAATGTTACCAATGCCGTTGCCGGGGCACGGGGAACCACTTCGATGAACCAGAATTTATGGCAGGCGGCCGTCAAAGCTGCCCGGGCTACCCGCTTCGATGCCAACAATAATGCACCGGCTCAACAAACCGGGACCATCACCTATCGATTTGTGCTCAACTGATTGTTCCTTCATGATGGTTGTATTAACACGCATTTGGAAAACTTATAAGGAAACAAGCCAATTAAACCGTTTCCTAATCAAAGGGGGTGTAATGTTTATGGCTTGGCGTGTTATCCGAAAATGCTTGTTCCTTTGGGGCCAATATGGTGAATTCACCCAAATTTTCTCGTATGCTTATTTGAAAGTTTCTGCTTTTTTCTTGAAACTTTTTGGAGTCAGCTACAACGTTGAATATGCTTCACGCAAGTTATGGGTGGTGGGTTCAAACCAAGCCATCGAGATTGTTTACGATTGCTTGGGGACCAGTTTATTTGCAACCTACCTGATCTTCATGCTGGCTTATCCCGGGAAATTAAAAACCAAAGTTTGGTATCTTCCGATGGGACTGGCAGTCATCTTCCTGTTGAATGCGGCACGTATGGCTGCCCTTACTGTAATCGCCAATAGATGGTATTCCCTTCTTGATTTATTCCACCATTTCATCTTTGCAGGTTTTATCTTTCTGGCAATTTTTATTTTATGGGTTATCTTCGTAAGGAGTCAAAGCTCAATTTCCACACCTACCGACAAGAAGGGCCTTAAGATTCAGGAACCTATTTAAATTTTTATCTTTGAAGCTAATGAAAATTAACGAGATACCCGTAGAAATATCTTTACAGGTTACCCATAACGGGAACCTTGTTTTTCGTAGTCAAGGGAAATGGTTATATCCTTTATTCGACCTGGGTGAATTCCTTGCTAAGCAAAACTATCTCATTGAAGAACTAACGTTGGTTGATAAAATTGCCGGTAAAGCAGCTGCCTTCCTTATCGTTAGGATGGGCTTCACGCACATTCACCTAAAGTTGATCAGCAAAGGAGCCCTGGAGGTATTTAGTCGGTTTGGTCGAAAGGTTACATTCGACCAGATAGTGGAAAACATCCAGTGTAAAACCGAGCAACTGGTTTCTTCCAACGACGATCCTGAGCTGGTATGGCAAATGCTTAGGCGCAGGGCTGGCAGGGTTTCGGGACTGGAGTTGAAAGTTGAAGGGGTAAAGTTTGAACTTGAAGGGAAAGAGATTCTAAAGGAGGTTAACCTACAGGTGAACAAGGGCGATCATATTGTGATCAAGGGGCCAAATGGCGCAGGAAAAACGACTCTCTTAAAAGCAATCCTGGGGTTGGTGCCTCTAAGTGGAGGGCGTATTTCGGTTGGGGGCCTTTGGGTTGGAAGTCCGGAATGGCGTAGAAAGCGAAATTTCGTTGGATATGTCGACCAAAACCAGGTGAAGAATAACTTCCCTGTATTGGCTTTCGAAGTAGTTGAAATTGGGCTTGCTACCCAGCGTTTTTCGAAAGCCGAAACCAGGCACCGGGTTGAAATTGCCATGAGGCGTACTGGTTGTTTTCACCTTGCCCAGGCTCCTTATTTTTCTTTGTCGGGAGGTGAAAAACAAAGAGTTGCACTTGCCCGTTGCCTTTGCCAGGAAGCCAGTTTGTTGTTGTTCGATGAACCTACCTCTTTTTTGGATCAGGAATCGAAGGAAGATTTAAAAAACCTGTTGCTTGAGCTCTGGTCGAACGAGGCCCCCAGCATTATCATCGTTTCTCACGACCATCAATGGGTCGATCCCTTCAACTGGCCGGCTTACGAAATGAACAACGGAATGTTGACTAAAATTTAAAATGATTGATTTACTTACATATCCCCCCATCATCAGGGGTTTTTTGGTGCTGATGGTTTCCGGCTTTGCCTTTCCGGTAACCGGGGTTTATTTATTGCGCATGAATCTTTTGCCTTTACGGTTCATGTTGATGCACGGGGCCATACTTGGGGGAGCCATTGCCCTGGCCTTGCAAATCGATGTGTTTTGGACCACTATGGTCATCAATCTTTTATTGGTATGGCTTCTGACCAAGGCTTCGCGCGATATGAAAACCGACGCTGGTTACATGGGGACCTTTATCATGGTGGCCGCAATTGGCTTGGCCTTCGTGGTGATTTCAGTGTTTGGGGTTCAGGCAAAAGATACCATGGAGATGCTGTGGGGAAGTTTGTATACAATCGGTAATGTTAAAATGATCGGGATTTTCGTGCTTGCTGCTACTATATTGGCATTTCAATATTTCAACAACAGGGAGTTGAAAGCCTTTTTTTTCGATCCTGACTTAGCCTTTACTTCAGGTGTGAACGAGAAACGAATTTATTACATTATCATTTTGCTGACTGCCCTCACTGTGGGCATGGCAATGAAAATGATCGGAGCTTTACTGATTGATGCACTGCTGATCCTTCCGGCTTTAATTGCCACCTTACATGCCCAGAGTTTTAAAGGCACCATCCTTTGGGCCGGAATCTGGGGATCGGTTTTTTCCCTTGGAGGATTTATGCTTTCTCTTTTGTTGGAACTTCCTGTTAGTTCTGCAATTGCTTTAATTGCGGTGGCTGTTTTCATGTTTTTCT
>CAZSIK010000278.1:0-5408 GCA_964606515.1 uncultured Prolixibacteraceae bacterium | reverse complement strand
CATGGCTGGAGTGGCTTATGCTACTTTCGTGGCTTACCTCTTCGAGAAAGTGTACCTGGCAATCGCATGTTTTGGCAAACTTAATATTTTGCCCACGCACTACCTTCCATTGAAGCTTTACCTTTCTTCATCGCTTATCTTAGTGCTTGTTTTTATTTTTGTCGAATTCATCATGTACTAAGCTATGGAGTATTTATTAGATAACCAGCGCACCGAACAGGTTTTCAAAAAAATCATACGGTCCATCCCTTCAATGCAAAATGGCCTTGTGGCTGAAAGCATGGAAAAAAGGGGCATTCATTATGAGAAAAATTGGGGGGTATCGCTGGTTGACCTGAAATTGTTTGCCCAACATTTTGAAAAAGACCATTTATTGGCTTTGAAACTCTGGAACAAGAAATGGCGCGAAACCATGATCCTGGCCACCTTGCTCGATGAACCCAGAGAAGTTAATGAAGAACAAATGGATTTTTGGGTGAAAACAGCCGAAAATACCGAAATTATCGAACAGGCCTGCATGAATTTGTTCCCGGGTACATCGTATGCTTTTGCAAAGGCGTTGGAATGGAGCCGGGGGAAAAAGTACCATGTAAAATATGCCGGACTCATGTTGATGGGGCGTTTGGCTTTTGCTTCGAAAAATGCGATTGACGAAATGTTCGAACCTTTTTTCGACGTTATTCTGCCATTAGGTAAAGACAGTAATCTTAGTATTCCGCTATTTCGGTCGCTTTGTCAGTTGGCCCAACGGAGCGGGAACCTGCTTTTGCAGTGTAAAAATTATGCTGAAGACTTGATTCAATCCGAAAATGAAAATGCCATAAGCCTTGGTCATCAACTGATTGAAGAATTCGAGTCTGAATCTTATCCCACAAGCCAGCAAGAAAAGGACCTGTCTGAATAAAAAACAAGCATATTTATTGCAGAAGATGGGCTTCAATTTTAAAACAAGGAAAATTATAACAATTAATAATTATGAACTTAACACGAACAAGTAACCCTTTTTTTGGTAAAAGCGCTTTTGAACGAAGCTATACCGGTACCTACAATACCGAAGTAATGAGTGTTGGAGGGACCATGAACAAAACCCTGTTGATGCTTCTTTTTGTGCTGGCCTCGGCCTTTTTTACCTGGGCAAGGTTTTTTAAGGCATTCGATCCGGCCAATCCGTTGCAAGCACTTGGTGCGATCAAGATTTATATGATGATTGGGGGAATTGGCGGTTTTGTTATCGCCCTGATCACTTCCTTTAGTCCGCGAAGGTCGGCCTTCCTGACCCCGATTTATGCCATCCTGGAAGGAACTTTCCTTGGAGGCTTGTCGGCCATGTTCGAAGCCCAGTTCCCGGGATTGGTTATTCGTGCAGTGGCATTAACTTTCGCCGTATTCCTTGGGATGTTGCTTATTTACCAACAAAGGATCATTAAGGTTGATGGCAAATTTCGTAAGGGAATGATGGCTGCCATGTTCGGATTGATTTTGGTTTACCTGGTAAGCTGGATAGCCAGTATGTTCGGGGTTCATTTTGGGTTCATGCATGGAACCGGAACTTTTGCCCTGATATTCAGTTTGGTCGTGGTGGGAATATCTGCTTTCAGCCTCCTGCTCGATTTCGATTTTGTTGAGCAAGGTGCCCGGGCAGGGGCCCCAAAATATATGGAGTGGTATGGCGTTTTCGGCCTGTTGGTATCGTTGGTGTGGTTGTATGTTAATATCTTGCGCTTACTTTCGATTTTTGCCCGCAGGGATTAGCTTCTTGCCCTTCCTGATGAAATTTTTTGTATTCATTATAGTTTTGTATATTACATGAGCTGAAAAAATACTTACCACAGAGTGCACGGAGAAAAACGGAGAAAAAACTCTGTGAACTCTGTGGTGAAAAAAGGAAAAAACTTACCACGGAGAAACACTGAGAAAAAATACTCTGAGGAACGCTGTGAACTCGGTGGTGAAAAAAAGAAAAAACTATCCATAGAGCCTCAGATAGAAAAAGCACGATAAAATTAACTTTTGATACGGCCTCTTATTTTTTGTGTTGTTTCTGATTCGGGTGTGATGCTTTTAAAAATTAATTCAATGAAGTTGATTGAAGTAAACAACAAGCAGGCAGAAAAACTCTTCATCGGGTTTCCAAAAAAGCTTTACCGCAACGATGACAACTTTTCCTGCCCACTCGACCGGATGGTAAAAGAGACTTTCGATCCTGAAAAAAATTCGTTTTTCAAGCACGGGCAAGTCATGCGCTGGATTCTTGTCGATGTGCAAAATCAGGTGCTGGGAAGGATTGCCGCCTTCATCGACTTCGATAAAGCCTATTTGTTTGAACAGCCTACAGGGAATATCGGGTTTTTCGAATGTGTCGACAATGTTGAATGTGCCACAGTACTCTTCGATGCTGCAAAAAACTGGCTTGCCGGCCAGGGGATGGAAGCCATGGATGGTCCTTCAAACCTGGGCGAGAATTACATGAACCACGGTTTGCTGGTCGATGGCTTTTTGCCCCAGGGCTTTGGGATGCCATACAATCCCCCATATTATCGTGCTTTGTTCGAACAGTATGGTTTTAAGGTATATTACGAACAGTATTGTTATCACGTCGATTACACCAAACCCTTTCCCGAACGTTTCTGGAAAATTGCTGAGTGGGTAGCTCAAAAACCCCAATTCAGTTTTCGTCACTTCGAATGGAATAGGGCAGAGCAGTTTATCGACGATTTTGCCAAGGTGTACGACGGGGCCTGGAGCAAGCACGAGCATTACAAACCCCTTGATAAGCAGGAGCTCAGTAACTTTATCCTGTCGTCGAAGCTGTTGCTCGATAAGGAATTTATCTGGTTTGCCTATTGCAACAACGAGCCCATCGCTCTGTACGTGATGATCCCCGATTTCAACCAGGCCTTACGGTACCTTAAGAATGGCAGGTTGCATTTACTTAATCTGTTTAAGCTTTTATGGTTTATCAAAAGAAGAATGTTTTCAAGAATACGAATTTTAATCATGGGGGTGGTTGAAGTCCATCAACGTTCGGGGATTGAATCGGCCCTACTTTGGCATCTCGACCGGTATGTTATGCCTCACAGAAAGGAGTTTAAAGAGATAGAGCTTTCGTGGGCTGGCGATTTCAATCCTAAAATCATCGCCTTGTACAAGGCTTCGGGGGGAATTCACACCAAAACCCACTGGCAAATGCGTTACTTGTTCGATCGCGAAAAACCTTTCGTCAAGGCCAAGGTAATTGAGTAAGAGATTGGCAATGCAAAATAATTTTCAACATGAATTGTGTTTTTTGGTTTTTTTATTTGCTTACTAAGAACGAATCTCTATCTTTGCAACCCGATATAAAAAATACAGAAATGAAAGAAGGAATTCATCCGAAGAATTATCGTTTGGTAGCATTCAAAGATATGTCGAACGACCAGGTAGTAATAACCCGTTCAGCTGCTGCAACTAAAGAGACAATCGAAGTTGAAGGTGTTGAATACCCGTTGTTCAAACTTGAAATTTCGAGCTCTTCGCATCCGTTTTATACCGGAAAAATGAAGCTGGTCGATACCGCAGGGCGTGTTGACAAGTTCATGAACCGCTACAAAAAACACATGGAGAATCGTTAACAATTCCACATCGATAATGCAAAGAAAGCGTTGCCAGGGCAATGCTTTTTTTGTTTATAAAACAAACTAATTGAATTAGATCAAGCCGAATTTCTATGGGAACCAGTTCTTTAGTTTTATGTCTTCATTTTATTGGCCAATAAGCAATGACTTTTTTCTTTTTCCCTCCCCAAGATTTTTGCAGATCGCGCAGATAAGCCTAAAAAATCCCTTTCTGATTGGTTCTTCATATCTTTTTTCGCAAAGGATTATTTTAACAGCTCTCCCTAACTTTTCCACTTGATTCGATTTTTGCGGAATTACGAAAGGTATCGAAATGAAAAAAGCCAGTAAAAATACTGGCTTGTCCTTAGAAGTAGCGAGGATAGACAGAATATCGAACATAATATAAGACTATTATCTTGTTGTTAATTTGTATAATTATCTAAAAATAGACAAACAATTAATCTAATTTCTGGTTTTTAATAATCTATAATGCTCATTTCTAATTCGTAGAAATAGGAATATTTGAGGCATGTAATTTAACATTGCAAATACTAATCAAGAAATTATACCATGAAGTGGCATGGTGTTTTAGTGGCAGATGTTGGATAAATTGATTTTAACTAAAATTGTAAATATAAATACCATCAGGTATTTTCATCTTATTATTTATTGAAACTGTCCTATTTCTGGCATAGGCAAAATGGTATTCAGCGAGGTATTGTCTGAACCACTTGTTGTTGTTGTTTCTTCGCAAGATAGATTGTTCGTAATATTGGAGATGTCGAAATTGATTTCCTGTTGGTATCCCGGGGTATTTTTAACATGAAAATTCAAAATAACCGGATTGTTATCATTAACGACAATGGTTCCGGCAGTAATTGATCCTGAGGGCGAAAGTGTTGCGTTCGCGCCAACGGTCAATAAAGTAAAATCAGAGATGGTACCAGGACCTATAATAGTACCTGATATAGAAAAATCGAACGACCACCCTGCACTAGAGTCATATTCAGGGCTTACCGTTATTTCAACAATAGTAGCTCCGGCATCGTACTCATCGGTTTTGGCCTGGAAAGGAGGTTCAGTACTGTCACTTAGGAGGGGGCAATAGGTCATAGTTGGTTCAGAAACATGTACATTAAAACGCCTGACGGTGATTTGCGCCGGATCTGACTCAATAGCACAATCATAATTTGATATCACACAACGCACAAAATAACCATTATAAGAATATGGCATCTCAGCAATAATTAGCTCATTGGAAGTAATACCGCTTACTCCTGTCATAGTGGGTACTGGATCCCAAGTCACTCCAAGAGGCGAATACTCCCATTGATAACTCAATGAACTTCCTGAAGCTATTACATCAATGCTTGTTGGTTCACCTTCACAGACAATGACATCATTAGGTTGTGAAGTGATTGTGGGATAAGGAAAAATATTCCAATTAGCCAGTGTTGTATATGAAGTACCTGTACAACCATTACCCAAGGTACAATTTGCCCGACGACCTTGTATCTCAATACTACTTGTAGCGGTAGTGCCCACAGTACTACCAGGAGTATAAGTAAGCGGAGTGCCACCATCAATAATCAAAATATAATCGTCGCTACAACCTATCCCCCCACTCCCTGAATTGAATGTGGCACTTACGCCTGTTCCGATGCAAACATTGGTTAAATCTGGGGTTTTTAAGTTAAGTGTGGGACCGGTAGGCTGCACAGCAATTGTAACAACAACATCATTTGAGGTTAATTGACTTCCACAAGTAGGAGTTGAGGTACAAACCACATACCAAGTACCTATACCCAAATT
>CAZSIK010000277.1:0-5430 GCA_964606515.1 uncultured Prolixibacteraceae bacterium | reverse complement strand
CAAACGGACGACCAGGCAAATACACCATCTGGCTGACTGTATGGGACGAAAACAGTTGTTCGAAGTCGTGTTCATTCACCATTGTAGTAGGCGAAATTGAACTGAGCTGCCCCGCCTTGCTAACTGTTTGCCCGGATAAAACTACCGATCTTACTTCCTTATGGAATTTTTCACATCAGGGAGTGTTCTCTGGCCCGTTTGTCAGCGCCGAAGGCTTATTCGATGCTCCTGCAGTTAATGGAACCCCAGAATGCTTTCCCATACAACTTACAATAAAAACAGAGGATGGATGCAGTGATTCATGCCAGATAAAAGTTTGTGTGTTACCAATGCCGGAGATAAAATGCCCCGACACCATACACACCTGCATCAACAGCAATCCATTCCATCCTTTCCCCGGTGCAAAGGGGACCCTTTACTTCAACGACCAAGCCATTCCGAATGGTTTTAGCCCCGCGGAGGCGGGTATTGGCATCCATCACCTGTATTACATCGAAGCTTATGGAGAGCGTCCAAGATGCGAATATGTATGCAAATTCGTTATTGTGGTTCACGAGCTTCCGAAAGTAGAGTGTCCAAACAAGATCGTTATTTGCAGTACCGATCAAATAATTGAATTGCCGGAACAGCCCTATCCCAATTATTCATACGAAGGCAACGGGGTTACTTTCGAAAACGGGACATACTATTTCAACAGCACAATAACCGGTATTGGCTCCCATTTGGTCAACCTGATCGTTGGCAACGAATTCGGATGCAAGGACCTGTGCAGGTTCATTGTGGAAGTGGGAGAAATTAAAATAGAATGTCCGGATACCTTGTGGATTTGTTCAGGAACAAAAGAAAATGTAACCCGCTTGTGGAATTTTCCCTACAAAGGCACCTTCACCGGTCCAGGAATAAATGCTGAAGGAATTTTCGATCCGGAACTGACAAACGGGCAACAGTGTGTTGACCTCACATATCATTATCAGAACAACAATTGTAAGGATTCCTGTATTTTTACTGTTTGCACCGAAGCCCTACCTGATATAAAATGTATTGATACGGCACATGTTTGCATCAATGGCAATCCATTTCAGCCCATTGAAAATGCACCGGGCACCTTCTATTTTAAAGGAGAACCCTTGCCGGGTGGATATTTTAATCCAATGGCTTATGCAGCAGGAAGCTATCCCATCGACTATGTCCAAACTTATGGCCACAACCGGGAATGCAAATTCCAATGCAGGATTATTGTAGTCATCCATCCTCTTCCTAAATTCGAATGTCCAAACGACCTCATCGTATGCAACACCCTTTTGGAAAAAATCGAACTTCCCGAACTTCCTTATCCTTATTTTGAATATTCAGGGGAGCATGTTGAAGGGAATCCCAGCAGTCAAATATTCCAAGTTTCTAATGCTGGCACCGGCATCCACTTCATTTCGGTTTCTGTTAAAGACGAATGGGGCTGCATCAACAGTTGCCGCTTCAGGGTAGTAATCGGGAATGAAAGGATTAACTGTCCCGATACAATTTATTTGTGCCCGGGCGACCAATACCCACTTAACCGGCTCACCCAGTTACCGGGTGGAGGCCAGTTCATCAGTCCGTTGGTAACGAACAACACCTTCGTTGCACCACTTGCTGAGGACAACCAGTGTTATTCTGTAAGTTATGTATTGAGAGACAACTACGGATGTACCGATTCGTGCCAGTTCGTGATTTGTGTACAAGGCATCCATCATGCAGAATGCCCCGACACCATCAGGGTTTGTGAAGATGAGAAAGCCTTTAGATTAGAAGTAAAACCCGCTGGGGGTAGTTTCTGGCTCGACACACTCAAACTGACCGATGGGTGGTTCGATCCGGCAAAATTTGGTCCCGGTAACTACACGGTATATTATTCAGGTACGACTGCTGCACCGTATTTTTGTCCTTTCACGTGCACCCTCATCATCGAAGTATTACCCAAACCAAGAGTTGATTGCCCTAAGAAACCAATCACTTTATGCGTTGGTGACCAGGGCCTTGTGCTCGATGGTTTATCCTGGCCGATGGGTGGGACTTATAGGTACAATGGAAAAGCCATATCGGTTTTTTACCCCAAAGAACCAGGTAAATATATGGTCGACTATTACTACACCGATTCAGAAACCGGATGCTCAGCAGGATGTGAATTCATTATCTGGGTCAATCCGCTACCCAAAATCCAATGCCCGGCAGAAATTGTAGCCTGCACCGGAGAAAAACCAATAGTACTTACAGGTGCTGAACCTGGTGGAGGGGTCTATGATGAAAACGGGACCGTGATCACACAACTTCCTGCCCATATTCCGGGAGAGCATACCATTTGGTATGTAGTTACCGATCGGTATACAGGCTGCACCGACAGTTGTAGTTTTAAGGTACACATCCTGGAAAAGCCACAAATCGACTGTCCCGACAAGATTACCATCTGTTCTGAAGAAAAAGTCAGCCTGTTTGAGTTTATTGCCAAACCAGCAAGCGAATGGTATTCCTATCATTTCAATGGGCCTGGCCTTACTGGCGAACACAATGAAATGGTGAACCCCGGCATGATGCAACAAGGTGAATATCGGATTACGTATACCGTTGGAACCGACGATTGTTCCGATAGTTGTTCGTTCTGGCTGGTGGTGATCAAACCACCGGTACAATTGTCTTGTCCCGATGATTTAACACTATGCACTTCATCAAATACCTTAAACCTGATTGATTTGCTTATCCCTTCAGGTGCCATACCATCGGGATTAACCATAACAGGAGCTTACCTTATTCACAATCCAACCCAGGGAGGCATCTACTTCGATCCAGGCAAGGTAGATCCCAAAGACTACAACAAACCCATTGAAATCACAGCCTCCGCCTGTACTTATTATAACAACAGGCAGGATAGTTGTTGCAGTGTTTGCAAGTTCACCATAACGGTAACTAACCATGCCACGGTTAGCTGCACGGGGAACATTTTTGCCTGTGAAGGTACAGGGACAATCGATCTGATGAATTACGTTTCCCCAAAGGGAGGAGAATTTTATCGTTTAGGGATAGTTACAAATCCAATATTCAGCCTGGCCAATTTCCCGGTATTAACCGACATCAATTTGATGTATTACTTCCCTAAACGAGGGGTCGATTGTGTCGACAGTTGCCAATTAACCATAAAGATCATCCCATTTCCTAAGGTCATCCTGCGTGATACCATTTGGCCTGACCAAATCCCATTGACAATCATCAACAATCAGATTTCTTTTGGAAGCACTCTCCATTGGCACACCGACGGGGATGGTTATTTCGATAATCTGGCAATAGCTCATCCAACATATTATCCCGGCTCCGGTGATCTCCAAAAAGGGAAAATTACGTTGCACTTACAAGCATCATCCGAAAATTGTGAAAGCAAGAAAAGCATGACTGCAATTCCAGCCCAACAACTTCAATTAAAGGCAGGATGGAGCGGTGTATCGCTTTATCGGAATCCGGTGAACAGCATTCTCGAATCGCTGGTTGAGCCCATAAAACCAGATCTGAACGAGATTTACAATCTTAGCGGGGATCAATATATACCGGAAAAAAGCATTCTTACTTTCTGGAACAGAGAAAGTGGCTACATTGCCAATTGCACCAACGGATCGATCCTTCTTGTTGAAGGCAGTTATAATCATGGACAAGTACTGCATGTCAATCCGGGATGGAACCTGATCCCCTTACTATCTCATTGTCCGGTCGATCCAGGATTATTCAACATGAACAATAACCTGATCATGATTAAGGAAGTTGCAGGGCTTAATGTATACTGGCCACAAGCAAACATTGCCGATCTGGAGCTATTGGAACCCGGGAGGGCTTACCTTGCCCAGTTCAACAACAGTGAAACCATTATATTTCCTCAATGCTTAACAGTCGGGCTTTTTTCAGGAAAAAGTTTGCTTAGCGACCCCTTTATACCCGAAGGATGGGGCAACTTGCATAAAACACCAATATCATTTGTAATTGCCCTCCCGCTTGACCAATTTGCAGGTGAAAATATCAGCAAAGGGGATGTAATCGGTGCCTTTACCCCCGAGGGTATCCTTGCGGGCATCAGCGAAATTGGCCTGAACCATAGTCTTGTGCTTTTTGGCGATGATCCGTTAACCCCTGAAAAAGATGGCTTTGCCATTGGTGATCCCATTGTACTAAAGCTTTACAAGCGAACTGTCAGCGGGATATTCACCATCGAACCCATAATTGTGGGCGAAAGTCCACTCGAAAGCTTCAAAGAAAATGGTGCGGCACAAATCGAAGAAGTTGAACTGACCCATATCAATAAAACCGATAGGCCCAACTGTGTAATTTATCCCAACCCCACCAGCCATACGCTCAATATTTTCAATCCTTCTGGAACTGTTCAATGCACTATTGTAACAGCAACAGGCCAAACATTGATTCGTTGCAAGGTTGAAACCGGGGTTAACCGGATCAATATAGGCAATTTAAGGGGAGGCGTGTACTTAATCCAATTTAAAGACCATGATTTTAAAATTTCGAAGAGGTTCATCAAACAATAAATAAAAAACAAAGCCTGTCTTCATGGTTTCCCTTACTGAAGGATAAGGAAAAATTTGAAGACAGGCTTGATTACGAGACTTAAGCAATCAGGATTCTGTACTAATCGAAAAATATCAACGACCTAACAACTTGGTTTTTTGCTGTTGATACTCTTCTTCCGTTAAAATGCCTTTTTGCTTCAGTTCAAATAATTTCTCGAGTTCCATGGCTACGTCTTTTTTTTCTTTTTGCTGGCCAACAATGGCTTGAGCTAATTCATTGGCTTGCCTTTCGATCTGCGAGTTCTTGTAAGCTTCCTGCATTTGGGTAATGGTATCTTTTAAAAGCCGGGGCTTTTCGACCATAGTGTAGGTTGTTGAACCAATTTCGGCAGCTGTTTGAATTTCAATATTTCCATATCCAAATATTTTCCCCCAAAATGTTTGAGTGTAGGAAATGTTGTTAATTTTATCGAGCGGGCTTTCCTTTGAATGATTTGTAAAAACCCCTTCTTCATCAATTACCCTTAGGCTGGTTACTACCCAGATATTATTTCGTCGCACCATGTATTTATAAGCTAAAAAAGCGACAAACAGAATGATTATCAATATGCCCCAAATTCCTGCCCAACTAGTAACGAAGGTTCCCACGATTATACCGGCCAAGGTAATCAGCAAGGGAATTGCCAGTGTTAAACTGTGAGGGTGTAACTCAAGAATAATTTTCTCATTGCTTTTTAACTGGGTCTTCATTTTCAATAAATAAAGTGATTAATATTCGATTTTTATATTTTTTACTGTCAACATTTGCCAGTAGTATAAGAATAAAACATACAGATAACGTATCCATTAGCCTCTTATTCTTATCAGAGCTACAATACAACAAAAGATATCCTTA
>CAZSIK010000276.1:0-5434 GCA_964606515.1 uncultured Prolixibacteraceae bacterium | reverse complement strand
CGTTTCCCAGTAAGTTTCCGATATAACCATACTCGGCATATAAAAGCACCATCCTTTTTTCCTGATCGAGCGTTTGTTGCCTTAGGCTGTCGATAACTTTTCCCCAGGTCTTCATGTCGCCCGAAAAATACAGTTGCTGAAACCGGCAGTTTAATTGTTCTGCATTTTGAGAGAAAACAACAAACGATTCAAAAACAAAAAAAAACAACAATAACAATCTCATTACTATGATTTTAAAATTCTTCCTTTCCACTCCACACTTCCTTTTCGGCCATTTTTCAGATTGGTTTTGACCATGGCAAGTATAGCCAGTAATTGCGCACCATGTTCATATAAATTTCTGAGTATATCCTGTCGGCTTAAATACGACACCATGATCTTCATGGAAAGAACCATGAACACCGATAACGAAAGAAGTAAAAATTGCCCGCTGATTAAAAAAAACGGAATCCTGATCAGGATAATTAATAAGAAAGCCACCATCCAGAACCGATTTCCCTGAAAATACTGGTGTATGTTCCGCGAAAAACCAGAAATGGCTTCTTGGTAACCAGAATACATCCGGCAGAAAATATCATTGTTCCCTAATTTAACCGAGAGTACATATTTCTTTTTTTTCATTAATCTGGCGATGGCAATATCTTCGACCACCTGATTTTTAACCTGTAAATGCCACTGGTTATGCCTGTAATTGTCAGCCTCGAAAAGCATAAACTGGCCGTTGGCAGCCGAAAGCGAAGAAAACCAGGGGAAACGGACCAGAGGTAAGGGCAGCATCGAAAGCAAGATCCAGTTCATCACCGGCACAGTTTCCCATTCTCCTGTGCTCTCCAATTTTTGCTGGGGAAATACCGACAACAGCGACACCTTATGTTGGAGGCAATATGCTATGGCTTTGGACAAGGCATCAGGGTTGAGCCTTACATCTGCATCAATAAACAAGAAAAAAGCCCCCTTTGCCTTTTGTGCAATAGAATGACAAGCATAACTTTTACCGCTCCAGCCATCCAATTCACTTATTTTATTCATGTACAACAAGTTACTCATTTGAGCAGAATAAACATCCAATACCTGTTGAGTACCATCGGCCGATTGGTCATTAAATACAAGGATTTCTATATTGGGATAAGTACATGCTTTTAGGTCATCGAGAAGTAGGGGCAAGTTTTTCTCTTCATTTCGCGCAGGGATCAACACCGAAACGAAAGGAGATGTTTCGGGTTGCTTTGATTTCAAAAAAGGCGAAGATAATCGATTCACAAGCACGACTAAAAATCGAAGCACCAACATGGCAAACAATATATAGCCCAGGTAATTCATCGTGCTTTGGTTGCATGGTTCAATCTCGATTCTTCGTAAAACTGCTTGTATTTTTTTTCAAGTTCTTCTGTTGTATTCGTCTTGATTATAAATTCACCAAGATAAAAATACAAGCTTGGTTTTCGATAGGAAAAATAATCGATAAAAACCGAATAAAAAAGAACTTCTTTCAATGGTGCCTTGTTAAGTATTCTTTCTATTCCGCGGTTGAAGTGAGGATGATCAGCAGTCATCGAAGAAATTTTCCCTTGGGGAAAAAGCACAATGAGGTTTCCCAGTTCTTTTGTTTTTAAAGCAGCATATTCAAGACTATTTATCACAGAACGAGTACCGGGGTTAATTGAAAAAGCACCCAAACGGCTTAAAAATTTTCTGCCTTTAAGCTGTTCTTCAAGCATCATCACAAATAATTTCTTCTTCAACAGCTTATTGTTTAAGTACAACGCCCAAAAACCATCCCACCAACTAATGTGATTACCAATCAACAAGCAGCTATCCTGATTATTGCTCCATGAGCCTTCAATTACAATTTCACGAAAATCCCTTTTCAGAATACAATTGAGGTAATGATTGAAAAACCATTGCCAAAGCCAGTGGTGTTTCGCCTCGATCATGAGAGGAAGAGGTTAAGTAGGGCGAAAAATATTAGCTGGGCCAGAAATAACCGGGCAGCAACAGGTTTGCTGGTTTCAATCCGGAACAATTCGAACAAGGCAGCAAAAACCACCGAAACTGCAAACCACGTTATATAATTGAGGTATGGGATCGTTTCTGCCTGCCAACTCCACATACCTGTTTTTATGGCAACAGGTTCCATCAGCCAATCGAACACCAACATGAGCAAGGCGGCAGAAATCAACCTGATTTTTTTTAAGAAGCGGAAAGATCTTACAATTGAAATGGCTCCATATATTAATACCAACCAGTTGGCCCCGATGAGCAGCGGAGTATTGAATAAACTGATTCCCAAAGATTTTCCATAAGTATATTCTCCAAATAATTCTCCGGTATTAGTACCTACTGCTTCAATTACATACGAAACCAACCCGATAAGAAAGAAGATAATTAGATGCTTTGGGTCCCATGGCCTATGGAAAAAGAAAAGCAGAAACAAGTTTGAAAGGATGGATAGCGGAATTAACCATTGGAATAAAGCACGGCTAATGGGAAGTAAGAATCCAATAATTCCAACGAGGTAAAAGATGATTATAAACTTTGTTACCTCTAGTTCGTTCAATCCTTTCAATCCCGGCAGAACATTTTTCATGAAACAAAACGGCATTACAATTCTTTCTTAATCTCTTCAAGAAGGCCACGACAAGCATCTTCCAACAGGTCCAGCACCAATTCAAAACCCTCATCTCCACCATAATATGGATCAGGCACTGAGGTATTGGTATAATGAGTACAATAATCAGTCATTTTTGTAATTTTTGTACGGTCGTTAGGTTCACTGATAAAATAATCCAAGTCGTTAATGTTTTTCTCGTCCATGGCCACAATATAATCAAAAAGATCGAAATCGGAAGAGTTGATTATCCTGGAAACGCTGTCGAGCCGATATCCTCTTCGAATTGCATGCTTTCTCATCCTCATGTCGGCTGGTTCGCCACTGTGAGCACTGATTGTACCCGCAGAATCGCAGGCCACTTTTCCACTTAAACCTTCTTTTTCGACCAAAGCCCGAAAAACAGCTTCAGCACTTGGAGAACGACAAATATTACCCCAGCAAACAAAAAGTACGTTTATCATTTAAAATTAAAAATTAGAACACAAAGATAAAATGTTAACCGGATCTCTCCCCTCGCCTTCGCTAAAACCCGCATTTTTGACCTAAAAGTTAACCATTTGATCATCAAAATAGTTGATTGAAAATTCAATTAGATTGATAAAAATGCAACCACATTCAAAAAAATTATATAATTTCCATTTTAAATTTAAAAAATGACATAGAACTTGAATATTGATGACAAATTGTTAAAAAATGAAGTTTAGGGTATCTTAATTTCAACTAAACCAAAACAATTTCTATTTTTGACAAGCATCAGGTTTTTAAGTCACAGAAAACAAAAACCACGATCATACAGCAAGTGAGAAACTAAGAAAAACAAATGCATTAATAATTTCTGTCTAAACCATAATTCAAGTACTATGAACTACTTTTATCTTATTCCAGCGGCCTCAGTAGCTGCGTTATTATTTGCTTTTTACTTCTTCAAACAAATGATGAAGGAAAGTGAAGGTACCGATACAATGAAAAAGATCGCCCTGAGTGTGAGAAAAGGTGCGATGGCTTATTTAAAACAACAGTACAAAGTTGTTACAATTGTATTTATCGTCCTTACCATTCTGTTTGCGATCATGGCTTATGTGTTGGGCATCCAAAACCCATGGGTACCATTTGCCTTCATAACAGGTGGGTTCTTCTCAGGATTAGCCGGCTTTTTTGGAATGAAAACTGCCACTTTTGCTTCGGCTCGAGCAGCCAATGCAGCCAAACGCTCACTTAATGCAGGGTTACAACTAGCATTTCGTTCGGGTGCAGTTATGGGTTTGGTGGTTGTCGGCCTTGGGCTTCTCGATATTTCGGTTTGGTTTTATATTTTACAGTTCTGGATTGGGGCACTTGATAGCACCACCAATTCAATAATCGCCACCGATCCAAGCATGAAACTGATCATGATTACCACCACTACCCTTACTTTCGGTATGGGAGCTTCAACCCAGGCCTTATTTGCTCGCGTTGGAGGTGGTATTTTTACCAAAGCCGCTGATGTAGGTGCCGACCTCGTGGGTAAAGTAGAAGCCGGTATCCCCGAAGATGATCCTCGCAACCCAGCCACCATCGCCGATAACGTGGGTGATAACGTAGGTGATGTAGCCGGCATGGGAGCCGATTTATACGAATCGTATTGTGGTTCAATCCTTTCGACTGCGGCTCTTGGTGCCACTGCTTTTGCCGCCCTAGGGCCTGAAAAACAAATGAATGGAGTAATTGCTCCCATGTTGATCGCAGCAGTTGGCATCGTACTTTCAATTTTTGGTATTTTTATGGTCAGGTCCAAAGAAGATGCTTCTCAGAAGCAATTATTAAGTGCACTGGGAAGAGGAGTAAACATCAGCTCTGTTGGAATTGCCATATTTTCATTCCTTATCCTTTACCTTCTTGACATTCCAAATTATTTTGGCATTTGGGGTTCAATGATGGTAGGACTTTTAGGGGGGATTGGAATAGGAAGGATCACTGAATATTACACTTCTTCGGGATATAAACCCACCCGAAAAATTGCCGAATCGAGTCAGACAGGTCCTGCGACAGTGATCATATCAGGTATTGGAACAGGAATGATTTCTACTGCTTTCCCAGTTTTAATTGTAAGTGCATCTATTATCTTCGCCTTCCTTTTTGCTGCTGAATTTAACTTTTCAAATATCAGCATGGGGTTATACGGTATCGCAATTGCCGCTGTGGGAATGCTCTCGACACTGGGCATTACCTTGGCAACCGATGCCTATGGACCAATTGCCGACAACGCTGGTGGAAATGCTGAAATGAGCGGATTGGACAAGGAGGTACGCAAACGCACCGATGCCCTTGATTCCCTTGGAAATACTACTGCTGCTACAGGAAAAGGATTCGCCATAGGTTCGGCTGCATTGACCGCTTTAGCACTTTTAGCTTCCTACATTGAAGAAGTGAAGATTGCTATTGCCCGGATCCCTGAAAAAGCAGATTTGTTTTTACAAACAATGAATGTAGACATCCATAAAGCCACCATACCGGACATGATGTCTTACCTTCACCTGGATATGATGAATCCTCGTATTTTGGTTGGTGCTTTTATTGGTTCGATGGCTGCATTTCTTTTTTGCGGTTTAACGATGAATGCTGTTGGCAGAGCTGCACAAAAGATGGTTGAAGAAGTCCGTCGTCAATTTCGAGAAATTAAAGGAATTCTCGAAGGAAAAGCAGAACCCGATTACGCACGATGTGTTGAAATCTCTACCCGTGGTGCCCAGCACGAAATGTTGGTTCCTTCATTACTTGCAATACTGATCCCTATTTTAACCGGGATTATTTTCGGAGTACCTGGTGTGGTTGGTTTGTTGGTAG
>CAZSIK010000275.1:0-5436 GCA_964606515.1 uncultured Prolixibacteraceae bacterium | reverse complement strand
TGTAAATGATTTTCTCATAGCACTTGTTTTTTAATTGAACTTAATTGATTGATTGATTTTAATTTATTTAATTTTTTCGTCTATCACTCACCAGATACCGCTTTGGGCAGTATCCAACACGCTACAAACGTATAAAAATAATTGACAATGTACAAAATAATGCACAATAAATTGCCAAACATTTTTTTACGATGTATCCTTTATTTTCCTATACATCGGTTAAGTTTTGCGGTAATAATTTTTTGTCTTCATGCTTTATATCGTTTAAATTTTCATTTTTAAAATAATCTTTCTCTCTATTTGATCTGAGTGTACCCCCCATTTATGATTACAAAGAGGAATGCAAAATGATCAACAAGCTGATAAACAGCATTTTAATTATTAATTCCAACAACGAAGACCTTCTTCGATGGTTTTTGAATCAATTGACTAAAAATAAAAAAAAAAAATTCAAATATTCACTTCCGTAAAAAAAGAACTAAAATTTTTTAGGCCGACAAATTTATGCCAATTTTATCGTCAAAAAAACGTTATGGATAAAATTATCTAAAATCGCATTTTATGAATACAAAAATATGCTTTATCTATTTTAAATACAATATTTTAATTCGTTTTATAAAAAAATATTTAATATTTATCATTTTATCCCTGCTTTTTTCGTGCAAAACCTGTAACTGTCCTGCATACAGCTGCATTAAAAGCATACCTAATGTGTTTTTTTACACAATAGGGTCTGTTTTTAATTCACTGTAGGTGGCTTATCAATTATATTGTATCACCCTTTTCCTCTTACATGCCCGGCACTTATTAATTTTCCGGGCATCATGAATAAAGAACAAACCAGATACAACTAAAGAACTGTTTTCCCTACCTTTAATTCAGTATATACTGACATAGGTCCTTAACTGGATTTTCATTGAATTGTTACCCCTACTTTATTCCTTAATAAAAAATTAAAAAAGAAATATGAAAAACTTGATGCTTTTAATTAGATGTATTTATTTTGTAACGACTTATAGGGGTTCGATCAATATAAATGTTTATTATACAATAATTTAAAATAACAAATTATGTCGAAAATCAAAATTGGTATCAATGGATTTGGCCGCATCGGACGCTTCGTTTTCCGTGTTGCAGTAGCCAATCAGGATGTGGAAGTAGTAGGGATCAACGATTTGATTGATGTGAACTACATGGCCTACATGTTGAAGTACGATTCTACCCACGGCCGTTTTAAGGGTACTGTTGAAGTAAAAGATGGCAAATTAGTGGTTAATGGCAAAGCCATTCGTGTTACAGCAGAGAAAAATCCTGCCGATTTGAAGTGGGGTGAAATTGGTGCTGAATATGTAGTTGAATCTACCGGTTTATTCCTCGACAAAGCTAAAGCCCAGGGCCATATCGATGCTGGTGCAAAAAAAGTGATCATGTCAGCACCTTCAAAAGACGATACCCCCATGTTCGTAATGGGTGTAAACCACAACAAATACAGTAAGGACATGAACTTCGTATCGAATGCTTCGTGTACCACAAACTGTTTGGCCCCTATCGCAAAAGTATTGCACGATAATTTTGGTATCGTTGAAGGGTTGATGACCACAGTGCATGCTACTACCGCTACCCAGAAAACTGTCGACGGCCCCTCGATGAAAGACTGGAGAGGTGGACGTGGTGCAGCACAAAACATCATTCCCTCATCAACAGGCGCAGCCAAAGCCGTTGGTAAAGTAATCCCCGAACTCAATGGAAAACTTACCGGTATGGCTTTCCGCGTACCAACCCCCGATGTTTCGGTTGTCGACCTTACCTGCAGGCTCGAGAAAGCTGCACCCTATGCCGAAATCTGCAAAGCGATGAAAGCAGCTTCAGAAGGCGAGCTGAAAGGCATTCTCGGATATACTGAAGATGAAGTTGTATCGAACGACTTTGTTGGTGAATCCTGCACCTCGGTATTCGATGCTGGTGCTGGTATTGGACTTAACGACCACTTTGCAAAAGTAGTTAGCTGGTACGATAACGAAATTGGTTACTCAACCAAGGTTGTTGAATTGATTATGCACATGTATTCAGTTGACCATAAATAAAAGTTAGCGATACAATATAATATATAAGGCGTACAAAAATGTACGCCTTTTCTTTTCTTTCGAATTGAATTATCTAATTTTCCAAACGTTAAAAAAATTAACACTGCCTTTATTCTCCACCATTTCAACTTATTGAACAACATTTTTAAAAAAATAATACAGATGAATGAAAAAAAAAACACCACAGGTTGTTTCTATTTATACATTTGAGCCGGTTATAAGCCATGGAAATCTAACCGGAGCAATCCGGTTTTTTTCCCAAATAAAGTTATTTTCTTATTATTGAACCAATTGTGATCCTTATGGAAAATGTACATGCAAGTTCGGATTTGACACAAAAAAAATGTCACGACTCGATGATGAGCGCCACAATGGATGTGATTGAAATGCCCGAAGTCGACGTTGTGGTCGACGCAGACAACGAGATCAGAAAAAGTAACCTTCGGGATTATCTCGAAATTTTTGGATACATGGATGATACACTTTAATGTGTGCAACAAAGGTGATATTTTTTGCACACCAGGGAAAGGGGAGAAGATTATTCTCCCCTTTTTTTTATTTTTGAACTCATGCAGTCCCGGCTAAATGTATTTATCAGGTATTATAAAAATTGTATAAAAGGATGAAAAACCTTATAGTAATTTTAGGACCAACCGCAATTGGAAAAACCAACCTGAGTATCGACATTGCCCGGATGCTCAACACTGATATTATTTCGGCCGATTCAAGGCAAATTTACCGGGAGATGGCAATCGGTACAGCTCTGCCCGAACCTCAGCAACTTAATACTGTTAAACACCATTTTATTCAAAGCATTTCCATTCACGACTATTTCAATGTCAGCCACTTTGAACAACTTGTCCTGGCAAAACTGGAGGAACTTTTTCTTTCGCACGAAAACGTAGTTATGACAGGAGGGTCGATGATGTATATCGATGTGGTTTGTCGCGGCATCGATGACTTACCCGACATCAACCATAAAGTCAGATCTTCGTTATTAACTCGTTTCGAAAAGGAAGGATTGGAACCATTAAAAAATGAACTCAAAAAAAATGATCCTGAATACTACCTTAGGGTAGACCTGAAAAACCATCTTCGAATTATTCATGCTTTGGAGGTTTTCTACCAAACCGGGAAACCCTATTCCAAGTGGCTAACGCAGCCAAAAAAAGAAAGGCCTTTCCACATTATTAAGATCGGGTTAAATACAGACCGTAGCCAACTGTACAAGAGAATCAACCTTCGGGTTGATGAAATGGTATCGAAAGGGTTAATCGAAGAAGCTAAAAAATTATATCCTTTCCGAAATTTATCCTCGCTGAATACTGTAGGTTACAAAGAAATATTTGCATGGCTCGATGGCTCAATTTCCCTTGAGGAAGCCATAATTCAAATTAAAAACAACAGCCGCAGGTATGCCCGTAAACAATTGACATGGTTTCGACGCGACAAGGAAATTACCTGGTTCGATCCCCAAAACAAACAGGCAATTATTAACTTTGTACTCGAAAAAACTAAAAAATGAAAATTGCAATCATAGGAAGTGCCCATCCCCTAAGAGGTGGCTTGGCCAGCTTTAACGAACGTTTAGCCAAGGAATTCCAGGATCACGGGCATCAACTCACCATCGAAACTTTTTCCCTTCAGTACCCGGGCTTTTTATTTCCCGGGAAAACCCAATATTCAGCATCGCCAGCACCTGAAAAGTTAAAGATCAATATTTCTGTCAGTTCCATTAATCCATTCAACTGGTTAAAAGTAGGGTTAAGATTGAAAAAAGAAAGATACGACCTGATCATCATCAAATTTTGGCTTCCTTTTATGGCTCCTTGTTTCGGAACCATTGGACGGATAGCGAAAAGTAACCATCATACCCGCATCGTGACCATTATCGATAATTTGATCCCCCATGAGAAACGACCGGGCGACCAATTACTTACAAAATACTATGTTGCTGCTTCAGATGCATTTGTAGCCATGTCGAAAAGTGTATTTAACGATATTAACCTTTTTACCCAAACAAAACCCAGGGTTTTGTCCCCGCATCCGGTTTTCGATAATTTTGGCCAGATAAAGAACAGGGAAGAGGCTTTGGCCCAAATCGGGTTGTCGCCTGAATTTCGTTATATCCTGTTCTTTGGGTTCATTCGCGACTATAAAGGTCTCGATTTATTGATTGAAGCATTTGCAGATGAACGTTTCAGAAAACTGCCCGTAAAATTGCTTGTTGCCGGAGAGTTTTATTCCGACGGTCAAAAATATCTCGACCAGATCGATCAATTGCAACTGAAAGATCAGGTCATCATGCGGAACGATTTTATAGCCAACGAACAGGTAGCCGATTATTTCTGTTCGGCCGATATGGTAGCCCAACCCTACAAATCGGCTACACAAAGCGGGGTTACCCAAATAGGATTCCACTTTGAGAAACCCATGTTGGTAACTAATGTCGGAGGATTGGCAGAGATCATCCCCCATGGCAAAATTGGTTATGTTTGTGAACCTAATCCCGAAGAAATTGCCAACTCGCTGATCGATTTTTTTAGTTCAGGCAGAAAAGATACCTTTGAGGAAAATATTATTGAGGAAAAAAAGAAATACGACTGGCAAGTAATGTACGAACGTATCATTGAACTTTATCACACTATTAAACCATGATAATCAGAAGCAAAGCCCCATTGCGTATTGGTCTTGCAGGAGGAGGATCGGATGTTTCGCCCTATTCTGACCTGTATGGAGGGGCAATCCTAAATGCAACCATCGACCAATATGCCTATGCCTCGCTCGAACCTACCGAAGATGGCAGAATCATTTTTGAAGCAATAGATAAAGGGATTACTTCAGTGTATACTTCCGCCCTTGAATTACCCATTGACGAAAAGTTGCCCCTTCATTCGGGAATCTACAATCGGATCGTCAGGCAATTTACCGATAAACCATTATCCTTTAAGCTCATCACCCATGTCGATGCCCCTCCCGGATCGGGCTTAGGTTCATCATCGACTTTGGTTACCGCCATTGTAGGGGCATTTACCGAATGGTTGAAATTGCCTTTGGGTGAATACGATATTGCCCGACTGGCCTACGAAATCGAAAGGATTGATTTGAAACAAGCCGGGGGAAAACAAGATCAATACGCAGCTACTTTTGGGGGCTTCAATTATATGGAATTCTTCTCAGAGGATAAAGTTATTGTTAATCCTCTCAGAATCAAATCGTCGATTTTGGACGAACTTGCTTATGCCACCGTTTTGTTTTTCACTGGTGCCAGTCGTTCGTCAAGCGCCATTATCGACAAACAACAACGAAGTGTAGAAGAAAAACAACTATTGAAGATCGAGGCCATGCACAA
>CAZSIK010000274.1:0-5529 GCA_964606515.1 uncultured Prolixibacteraceae bacterium | reverse complement strand
CCTGTTGACCCTGATCGCTTTGCTTTTCGCCTCGTGCGGAATAAGCACCAAGCTTTCAACAATTTATGTCGATGACCTGTATTACTGGCCTGGAGATGCGCCAATCGACATGGAAACAAACCAGGAGGTTTCGGCCCCAGTCATTTCCAATGATAACGATATGCTTATTATTAGTGAATTAGGCAAAAATCAGGATGGTTCAAAAACAATGACCAACTACATTTATTCCGATAAAGAACCCGATTGGTATGCTAATGTACAAGCACATAACCTAGAAAATATTGAAGATACCAGTATCACAGAAATCATTATCCCCGATGAAGAAGAAAACCAATACATCATCAACAACTATTACATGGATGATGATTATTCCTACAGCCAAAGAATCAGAAGGTTTCACAATCCTTACTATTATGATCCTTTCTGGTACAGTTCATATGGGTATGATCCTTATTGGAGCTGGGGGATGAATTGGAGCTGGGGTTATCCTTATTATTCCCATCATTTTCACTCATCTTACTACTGGAACAGTTGGGGCTGGTACGATCCTTGGTACTATTCTTACTATTCTCCATGGAATTATGGATATTGCGGATACTCATACGGGTATTCACCTTATTACAACTGGCATCATTATCCATATGCCTATAGCCACGATAAAAAAGAATATTACAATGGAAACAGAAGGTCTGAACGGCCCAATACTACTTTTTCTGGTAGCCCCGGAACTTTTGCTGGGAATCAAAATGCGGGTGACAATACAAGAACCATAAGCAATTCGAGTAAATCAGCACTTCCCAACAGTCGTCGCACCATTTCAAATTCAGAGGTTGCTTCCAATCAGAAGTCAACAAATTCAGCCGGGAGCAGAGCTGCCGTGTTAACTGAAAAAAGAAGGAATTCCGTTAACATTACGCGCACAGAGTCTCCTGCTGCTCGTAATATTAACGGTACAAATAGTACATCCCTTTCGCCCGAAGGCAGAACCAGAAGTATGAATAACGCGAATCAGGCTTATAGTACAAATTCCTCAAGAAGCAATAGTTACATACCAAGTTATAATAAACCAAGAACCAATACACGTGCCACCTATAACAGCGGCAGCAACTCAATTAACCGTTCACAACCAGCAAGCAGGGAAATAAAAAGCAGTTATAGTGCAACAACCCGGCATTCTCAACCGGCTACTTCTTCATCTAGGAGTAGGGAAGATTATTCAATCCCCTCGACCAATCAGGTGAGCAGGAGCAATAGCAGTATCAACCGATCATCTCAGTCTTCACCCTATGTACCAAGCTCGGGCAACAATGCCAGAAGTAGCTATTCTAACCCTGCATCAAGTCAACCTTCAAGAAGTTATTCGGCTCCATCATCGAGCCAACCTTCAAGAAGTTACTCCGCACCATCAACGAGTCAGCCTACCAGGAGCAGCAGTTCTTCCTACAGTGCACCTTCAAGAAGTTCGTCTTCAAGCAGCAGTTCTTCCTATAGTGCACCTTCAAGAAGTTATTCTTCCGGAAGCAGTTCTTCTTCCTATAGTGCACCTTCAAGAAGCAGCAGCTATTCTAGTGGTTCTTCAGGAGGAGGTTATTCGGGGGGATCTTCGGGAAGTTCCTCAAGCAGTCATTCAGGAAGCAGTTCTGGGGGCAGTCGCCGCTAACCTTAATTTTTAACATGAAAACACAAACTTATTGTATAACTTCTTAATCAAAAACAGGATGAAAACTTTAGCAATATCAGTCCTCTTGATTTTATCAAGCTTAGCTCTATTCGGACAAGATTTTTTCGATGCCCTACGTTTTTCTCAAACTCAATATGGTGGTTCTGCCCGATCTATAGCGATGGGAAGTGCTTTTGGAGCCCTTGGTGGCGATTTCATTTCTGCCAGCATCAATCCTGCTGGCCTGGGCATCTACCGTTCAGGTGAAATTTCATTCAGCCCTACATTGAATATCAACAATATTGAAGCTAAATTCAACGGAAAGGAGTTTCCAGAGAATAAATTCAACTTTAACTTCAACAACATCAGTTATGTATCTAATTTGAAAACAGGGGTGGAATCTGGAATTGTAAACATCACACTGGGGTTTGGCTACAACAGGCTCAAGAACTTTCATTCTAATTATCGAATGGAAACAACTGGAGCTCAAGCTACTTTGCTGAATTATTATACCGATTACGCCAATGCAATCGGGAACCCTGACCAATTTGATTATCATCATGAAGGCCTGGCCTGGAATACATGGTTGATTGATGAAGATCCTGACATGACGGTTCTTGAAGGTATTTATTATAATGAAATTGCTGATTATAATGTTTATGATATTCAAGACCAAAGTGGCACCATTATCGGTAAAGGTTATGAACTCTCGGGAGTAAAGCCTCATTTCCAAAGAAAAATTGTTTCTACTTCAGGAAAGATCGATGAATATTTATTCTCAGCTGCTGCAAACATCAACCATAAGGTGTTTCTTGGAGGATCGATTGGCCTTCTCGATTTAAATTACCGAAAAAATGAAATTTTCACCGAAACCGACGACCAAAACAGTGCATTATTTTTTGACTCATACAATCAAGGCACTAATAAACAAGTAGATGGCATGGGTTTAAATTTTAAATTTGGGGTCATTTATAGACCATTCAAATCACTCCGTCTTGGCGCATCGATTCATACCCCAACATTCTATTCATTGAGCCACGATCAGACCAAAACAATCGATGCATATTACAATAAGCCAGTTGGAAATGAAGAAAACCAAAATACAAGTTGGAGCGATAATAATAATCAGTATTTTGATTATGAGTTAGAAACACCCTTTAAAGCTGTATTCAGCGCCGCATGGCAGTTGGGAACAATAGCAATGATCAGTGTTGATTACGATTACATTAATTACAAATCGATGAAATTCAGGCATAGTGGCGACAACTACGACTATACCGACAAGAATAATGAGATTCAGGATTATATGAAATCGACCGGAGATCTTAGAATCGGTGGTGAATTCAGAGCAACGCCCAACTTGAGCTTAAGGGCAGGCTATAGTCTTTTTGGAAATGGATGGAACAATTCAACAAAAATCAACGATGTTGAAGTTCAAATAAAAAACAGTGAAGATACATTCAGTTCATACTCTTGCGGTCTTGGTTACCGACAGAAGAACTTCTTTGTCGATTTTGCATATCGCATATCTGCAACAAACGAATCGTACAAGGTTTTTGAGATGTCGTTAAATAATATTGAGCCTAACGGGGCCAATCTAGCCACACTGAAAGGATTGAATAACCAAGCTACGTTAACCTTCGGTTTCAGGTTTTAAAACCTATAGAAATCAGATAAAAGGATAAGGGGAAAAAATAAAAAGTTTTCCCCTTTATTTTTTATTTGCAATTACCAGATATTTTTTAAACCTTTCAAGAAATAAAAAACACTTCATCATGATATTGAAATTTTTAGGGGCTGCACGTGAGGTAACTGGAAGCAAACACCTGATTATCACTCAAAACGACAAAAAAATATTGTTCGATTGTGGATTATATCAAGGGAAGGGGCTTGAAACCGACAGTTTAAACCGAGACCTGGGTTTCGATCCACGCGAAATTGATCACATCATATTAAGTCATGCACACATCGACCATTCAGGTTTAATCCCTTATATGTACAAGTTAGGGTTTAGGGGGTCTGTAGTCTGTACCCAGGCTACACTCGACCTTTGTGCCATCATGCTGGCCGATTCAGGTGCCATTCACGAATCAGATACAATTCAATTCAACAAAAAAAGAACAATCCAGGGCTTGCCTGCTGTAGAACCCATTTATACCCGAAAAGATGCCGTAAATTGCATGCAATTGTTTATTGGTATTGCTTACGACCGTAAATTTTATATTGATGAGAGGATTAAGGTGAAATTTACCAACTCGGGACACATGCTGGGAAGCAGTGTGGTTTCATTGGAAGTACTGGAAGATGATGGAATAAAAAAAATAGCCTACACCGGCGATATCGGAAGAAAAAACAATTTGATATTAAGAGAACCAGAACCCTTTCCTCAAGCCCAGTACCTTATTACTGAAGCCACTTATGGCGACCGGTTACACAAAGATCGGTCGGAAGCAAGACTCGAACTGCTTAAAGTAATCCAACATACTTGCGTAGAGAAAAAAGGAAAATTGGTTATCCCATCCTTCAGTGTGGGACGCACACAAGAAATAGTGTACACACTAAACTTATTATTCAATGAAGGAAAGCTTCCCCGGATCGACATCTTTGTTGATAGTCCCTTGTCGGTAAATGCGACCGATATTTTCCGGTTTCATCCAAATTGCTTTAATGATGAGATCTTACATGAAATGCACTACGATCCTGATCCTTTTGGTTTCGATCAGCTCTACTATATCCGCACCATACAGGAATCAAAAAAGATCAACCAACGGGTTGACCCCTGCATCATCATTTCAGCATCAGGCATGATGGAAGCAGGCCGGGTAAAACATCACCTAGCCAATACCATTTCTAACCCAAGAAATTCGATCTTGGCTGTTGGTTATTGCGCCCCTACCACCTTAGGTGCAAAAATATTAAGAGGAGATCATGAAGTTTCTATTCATGGTCTTTTATATCCTGTACGAGCTGAAATTTTCAGGATCGATTCATACAGCGGCCATGGCGACTATAACGAGATGGCCGATTATATTGAATGTCAGTCAAAATCAGAACTAAAACAAGTCTTTTTGGTACATGGAGAATACGAAGCTCAGGTTTATTACAAGCAAGAACTTGAATCGAGAGGATTCTCAAACATAGAAATCCCCGAAAAAGGAAACTGGTTCTACTTATAAAATAGCTAGATCGGTGAAATTAGTGGATTTCCGTCCTTCGTAGAAAAGGATATAATGTACAGGCTATACAATAGCCGAAAAATGACTCAAGGAAAGCAAAAAAAGCCAAGATCGAGACTAAGAATTTGCTGATAATGTAACTATCAAATAGTAAAAACAACATAGAGAAAAAGGCAAAAAACGCTCCTACCTGGGCTGCAAAAATTTTTGGACCTGCATTAACCCATTTAGGTTTCAATCCAGACAATTTTACAATTTGTTTGCTCATTATTGCAATCAAACTATACTTGCTATCGAAAAAACCTCTTGTAATCAAGTCAATGCAAACAAACGCCAACACCCATCCAGTTTGGGTAAATAAATAAACTATTGAGATCATTAGCAGAAACAAAGCATTAATCCTTGCTACCCAAGTGTCATTCCTCTGGTTCGAGATAGGACAAATTTTATTCATGAGTTAAAAATATTGATTTCTGCAAATATAAGACATTAATATCTTAATATATCATTAAGGAAGAGAATGATTTGAAAATTTTTCTGGTTGATTTCTAAATTTCGCTTGATCCTTGATCTCCTGACTCTTGTTTATATTGATTAAAAAAGCCATCTCGTATTATAGAGATGGCCTTCATTTGTTCGAGCCGAATGTCAGATTCGAACTGACGACCCCGAGATTACAAATCACGTGCTCTG
>CAZSIK010000273.1:0-5564 GCA_964606515.1 uncultured Prolixibacteraceae bacterium | reverse complement strand
CTATTGTGCGGTTGTGACAACTTCTGTCACAGTGGTAAATTAGCGGTTATTCAATAATTGTTTTAACTCCTGAAAAAAACAGTTAGGAAAAATCTGAACATTCAAACGATCCTTTAATTGCAATTTGTTTCACGATTGACAGTATTACGCACGAACCCCTTTGAATAACTATTCAAAAAGTGATTTTTTTTAAAAAAAGATGAAAAAAAAGAAAGCACTGATTTGATTTATGGTTTTCAAATTGGTTTTCAGATAACGTAAAATACTCACCAAATGGTTATTAACCGTACTTTCTGAAATTTCCAGCTTTGAAGCAATTTCAGCATGTGATAACTCCTCGATCCGGCTTAAATAAAAAATTTCATTTTGTCGGGGAGACAGTTTCTTCAATAAGGATTGAATCGTAAAATCCAATTCCTTTAATTGAATTTCTTCCATGATAGGACTTCCCGTGCTGCTTTGTTTCAGTGATTTTAAGTATTCTTTTGATTTATACCCATTGATCCGTTTTCGCAACGTACTAATGATGAAATGATAGGCTATTGTAAATATAAACGATTCGAAGGAGGTACTGTAATCGAGACTTTCTTTGTTCTCCCAGATTTTTGTAAAAACTTCCTGGACTATTTCCTCTGCATCCTCTTCTTGTTTGAGGTACATCATCGCAAACCGATGCAATCTGTGACAATATATATTGTATATCGACTCAAATGCCAATACATCACCTTTTTTAAGAAGTTTTACAAGCTCACTATTTGATTCAATCTCCCCCACAACGTATCACTCATTTTTATTACAATGTATTTTATTCCCCTTACTCAAGCTATCTGCAAAATGAAACAAACACTGTAACTGTAACGACCCTATTTTGAATTGCACAATCCAATAATAATGGCTGGTTCTTTAAAAATTAACAATGAATATAACACCACATTTACAGATAATTACAGAACTTCAACTAAAAAAAAACGAAATAAAAACGCCTGGCTTGTTTCAAATACTTTGCGAATATAAGAAAAAAATTGTTTCTTCGTAAACGATTACGAAAAATTACATGAAAGTAACCTTAAAAGAAATAGCAAAAGAGTTGGGAATTGCTCCTGCCACGGTGTCGAGGGCCTTAAGCAATCATCCCGAAATTAGCGACAGCACCAAGAAAAAGGTGAAAGCGGTTGCCAAACGCATGGGCTACAGAGCCAATCAAATAGCATCTTCGTTACGATCAGGGAAAACGAATAATATAGGTGTTATTATACCCAATGCAGAACATTGGTTTTTTGGTTCGGTCATTAACGGCATATCCAATCTGGCCAGCAAGAAAGGTTACAATGTACTTATTTACCAATCGAACGAAACAGAAGAGCTTGAAAGAAAAGGCATTGAAACCTTTATCGATGCTAGGGTTGATGGAATTATTGTATCGGTGTCGAAAAGGACAACCAACTATGCCCATTTCGACAATGCCCGGAAATTGATGGTTCCCATCGTTTTTTTCGACCGGATTTACGACAACCTGCAGTTTTCGTCCGTTACGATCGACGACCAACTGGGTGGGTTCATGGCCACCGAATCGCTCATCCGTTCGGGCTATAAAAGAATCGCCCATACCACCGGCCCCCTGTACATCAAAGCATTTGCCGAAAGATTGAAAGGATATAAAAACGCGCTGGAACACTACCATATCGAATTCGATGAGAAATTGGTTTTTAATGGGGAATGCAGTGTGGCTTCAGGCCAAATGGGCGTACAATATTATATGGGCCTGGAACATAAACCGGATGCCATTTTCGCGGTTGAAGACTTTACCGCGCTAGGAACCATGAAAGAATTGAAAAAACTATCGATTAAAATTCCTGACGAAATTGGCGTCTTTGGCTTTTGCAACGACCCTTTTGGCGACTACCTCAGCCCCAGCTTGTCATCGGTCGATCAAAAAACCATACAAATGGGAGAAGAAGCATTCAATTTATTGTATGAATCGTTACACAACGACAGTGGACGGTCAAACATTCAAAGAAGGATATTAATCCCTGAACTGATCGAGCGCGAATCGTCCAGAAAACCAAAATAATCGCTTAAAATTTTTTTGAAAAGTTCCGTAAACGATTACGATAATTATTGAAAGATGAAAGATCCATTCACAAAGAGAATCACGATGCAAAAGAATACAGGTTCATTTAAGTTTGGACTTGTTCTATCGGTCCTTTTTATCACAGCAAGCTTTGTATCATATTCGCAAAGCACCAACATCATTTACCTTTCGGGAAAAGATGCTGAACATACAAAGGATTGGGATTTCTTTTGTACCGCTGGCGCCCAAAGTGGTCGCTGGACAAAAATCGCCGTGCCTTCGTGCTGGGAAATGCAAGGATTCGGCTCCTATGATTATGGTCGAAATAACCCCTTTGAAAACCGGTTGAATGAGGAAGGAACCTACAAACACCATTTCCTTGCCGACCTTGCCTGGAAGGACAAACAAATAAACCTGGTTTTCGATGGTGTAATGACCGATTGTGAAGTGAAACTAAACGGGAAAATTGTAGGGGAAACCCATCAGGGGGCATTCTACCAGTTCAAATATAATATTAGCCGGTTTTTAAAATTTGGAAAATCAAACTTGCTGGAGGTACATGTAAAAAAACACTCGGCCAACCGCTCGGTAAACGAGGCCGAAAGAAGTGCCGATTATTGGGTTTTTGGTGGCATCTATCGTCCTGTATACCTTGAAATTAATCCTCAGAATCACATCGAACGGGTTGCTGTTGATGCCAAAGCAAATGGCGACTTTATATCCGATGTTTATCTGTCGCAAACCTTAACAGAAGGTGCCGTAAAAGTTGAAATTCTGAATGTGAACCATCAGGTTGTTGCTGATTTTTCAGGTCTGTCCGACAAAAATGAAAACAAAATAAGGATTACCGGGAAACTGGAGAACCCAAAACTTTGGTCCCCCGAGTTCCCCAATCTGTACACGGTTCAATTTTCACTGTTCGACAACAAAAACCAGCTGTTGCACCAAACCCGCGAGAAAGTGGGATTCAGAACCATTGAAATAAGGGAACAGGATGGAATCTATGTAAACAACGTTAGAATAAAGTTTAAAGGCGTTAACCGCCATACCTTTCGCCCCAACCATGCAAGAGCTTCATCCAAAGCATTCAGCATTGAAGATGTTAACCTCATTAAAGACATGAACATGAATGCCGTGCGAATGTCGCATTACCCGCCTGAAAAACATTTTCTGGAAGTGTGCGATTCGCTGGGACTTTTCGTAATCAACGAGCTTGCCGGCTGGCAGGATCCACCTTACGACTCCATTGTTGGAAGAAAACTGCTGAAAGAGATGATTGAACACGACATGAACCATCCGGGCATCGTGTTGTGGAGCAATGGGAACGAAGGGGGATGGAACACGACCTACGATGCCTATTTTAAAGAACTCGACATCCAGAAACGGGATGTGCTGCATCCTTGGGCTGTTTTCGAAAAAATTAACACTGCACACTATATCAATTACAATTATCTGTCGATGGACAACTTTGCCCAACGGAAAATATTTTTCCCCACAGAATTTCTTCATGGCCTTTACGATGGAGGGCATGGCGCCGGATTGGAGGACTATTGGCATCAGATGTACCACAATCCGCTTTGTGCTGGTGGCTTTCTTTGGTCTTATGCCGACGAGTGTTTGTTCCGCTCCGACATCAATGGTTTGGATTGCCAGGGGAATCAAGCTTCCGATGGAATTCTGGGGCCGTATCTCGAGAAAGAAGGAAGCTTTTATACGATCAGGGAAATATGGTCGCCCATCCATTTCGAAAAACGATACATCACCTCCGAATTTAACGGTATTTTCAACGTCGAAAACCGGTATCATTATACAAACCTGAGTCAATGTAAACTGAGCTACGAATGGGTAAAAGTTAAAACCTTGAGTAATGATCCGCAATTAGTTACAATGGCCAAGGGAAGCATCAGCACAGGAGAAATCGCTCCAAATCAAAGGGGCAGCATCAAGGTTGACCTAATAGAAAATTGGCATGAGGCCGACATTTTATCCATAACTGCCCATGATCCCCACGGCAGGTTGATCCACACCTGGAACTGGCCGGTAAAACAAGCTGCTGAATTTTACAAGGTATATATTTCGAAAACAATTGCATCGAATAAAATCACTGTTCGCGAAACCGAAAGCCTGATCATACTCAGCAACGGAGCAGTTTCGATTGAAATTAACAAAGCAGATGGCACTTTATCAAAAGCAATTAATAATAAAGGTATTGTACCAATAAAAGATGGTCCATTTTTGTGCAACAACCAGCCCAAGCTTACCGGAATTGTTCATGGTGAAAGTGAAGATGGATATACCGTACTGGCCCGTTACGAAAAAAATTCGATGGAGGTAAAATGGGAGATGCTAAACAATGGATTGGTGAACCTGAATGTATCCTATCATTTGCTTGCCAACAATGCTTCGGTTACAGGCATTTCGTTCAATTGCGAAGAAACTGAAATTCAAAAGGTGGACTACCTTGGAAAAGGACCTTACAGGGTTTGGAAAAACAGGATGGCTGGTCCAACCTTTGGCTTGTGGGAAAAAGAGTACAACAATACAATAACGGGGTACCGTTTCGAAGGATATCCTGAATTTAAAGGATACTATGCCAACCTTTATTGGGCAAAATTCGAGAGTGATCACAAAAAAGATTTTTCAGTTTTCAGCAAAACCAACGACCTGTTCCTTAGGCTGTTTACCCCTGAAGAGGGCGAAGATCCAGCCAAAACGGTTGTAACACATCCCAAAGGCGATATTTCTTTTCTTTTGGGCATTCCGGCCATTGGCACAAAATCGAAAACACCCGATGCTTTGGGCCCACAATCGCAAGCCTATTCGTACGCCCCGAAACGGGTTGAAAATGGAAAATTGACTATTGCCCTGACTTTTGATTTTAATGTACATTAATCTATAAATCAACACATATGGAATATTACAACAAAAAAAACAACACCAAACTGAATGCACTTTGGATGAAGATCGGCGGTTTCCTCATGGGATTTTTCGCGTTGATCTGGTTTTTAATCCGGGTTATCCCTAAACCCAGTCGTGCAACCTACCCTTGCCAGCAAGCGGCATTTCCATTGGCCAGCGCGTTTGTAATATGGGTAACCGGAGTTGTGAGCAGTTATTTTGGTCTCAAGTACCTTGGGCGCCTGATCAGCAAAAACAGGTACTGGATCTTGGGAACCGGTTTTGCAGCCAGCTTGTTTATTGCATTCTGGATAACTATGTTTCCAACCAACATTCAATCAACCATTGCTGCTATCCCCGATGAATATAAACCTGCCGAGGGTTTCGACTGGAAACCAGGCCCTTCGAACCAACCCATTGGCGTTGCGAAAGGGATCTTCCCGGGAAGGGTGGTAATGGCACGCGACCCTAAAGCCACAAAATGGGCCGGCCGTTGGAACCTGAACGAAGACCAATGGTGGTTGGACAAAAATACCGATGTTGAAAAAGTAAATAACATGTTATCGGTTACAATCCAGAAGTTAACCGAAACCAA
>CAZSIK010000272.1:0-5582 GCA_964606515.1 uncultured Prolixibacteraceae bacterium | reverse complement strand
GATGAGCAGACCATAAATCCATTTTCCTTTGCTGGTTTGTGCTGCCGATACTGGGTCGGTAGCCATGAACACGGCCCCGAACGCAAAGCCACCAAGGAATAGATGGTGCCAGAAGGGGATCTCCATGAAAGGGTTAACGGCAAAGGTGTTGAATAGTAAACCTGTGCCTAAAGCTCCCACCACGGTTGCCAACATTATTTTCCAACTGCCTATCCCGGTGAGGATAAGGAAAAAGGCTCCCAGCAGAATTGCAAAAGCTGAAGTCTCGCCAATAGAACCGGGTATAAAACCCCAGAAAGCATCCCAAATATCGTAATCGACGACCCCGGTTAAGGCCATGCCCAGTGGGGTGGCTCCCGAAAACCCATCGACTACTTTATCGGCATCCTGCCCGATCCTTATCCAAACTGAATCGCCGCTCATGTGGGTGGGGTAGGCGAAGAACAGGAACGCGCGGGCAACCAAGGCCGGGTTCCAAATATTCATGCCTGTACCACCAAATGCTTCCTTGGCAATGATCACCGAAAAAGCAACTGCAAGGGCTACCATCCAAAGTGGCGTGTTAATGGGCAAAACCATGGGAATGAGCAGGCCTGTTACCAAGTAGCCTTCGTTGATTTCGTGCCCCTTGATTTGGGCAAAGGTAAACTCGATACCCAACCCAACCACGTACGATACGATGATCAGGGGTAATACCCTCCAAAAGCCATAGAAAAAAAGAGTCCAGAAACCAGTGTCGGTTAGCTCACCGATGGCCCTGAAATGTTGGTACCCCACGTTGTACATCCCGAACAACAGCGCGGGTACCAAGGCCAGCACCACGATGATCATGGTGCGTTTAAGATCAATGTAATCGCGGATATGAGAACCCTTGCGGGTAGTGGCATCCGAAACATACAAAAAACTTTCAAAGCCTTCAAAAACACTGTTGAAAGGGTGCAACTTGCCTCCCTTCTGAAATTTGGGACGTTGTTTATCGAAAAAATCTTTTAGTCCTTGTCCATTCATTGGAATTCAATTTTTCTGATTCTGTATAGCGGTCTCTGCCGAATCTTATGCGGTTTCTTTGATTGCAGTTTCAATTCCTTTGCGTAGGATCTCCTGTACTTCCGTTTTCGAGGTACATACGTAATCGCACAAAGCCATATCTTCCTCGATTACTTCATAAATACCTAGCTGTTCCATTTTATCGAAGTCGTTGACAATGATCGACTTCAATAGGTAAATTGGCAAAATGTCCATCGGAACTACTTTTTCGTATTGCTCCGAAACCACAAATGCCCTCTCTCCACCATGGTAATTGGCATCGAGCACATATTCTTTACGGGGAAACAATTTCGAAAGAAAGGTGTTGGTCGGGCTGTATTTGTTGAAACCTGGAGAAGCCCAGCCTAAAGGTTCAACTGTATTTCCTTCGGGGATCACCGTGAGTTGGTTGTGGAAATAACCAATATGGCCATCGGGAGCGATATGGCTGCCGGTAAGCACATTGCCTGAAATGATCCGTTCATTGGATTTTTGAATGGTTTTTCCTGCAATAATTGAAGACACTTCTGCTCCGGTTACAGTTTTGTAATAGCAAGGCCGTTTCACTTCGGAACCGGTCAGCGCGATGGTTTTGCTAAAATCGAGTTTTCCAGTAAGCAAAAGCCTTCCGATGAAGATCACCCCTTGAGGCGAAATGGTCCAAACGGTTTCGCCCTTGTTAATTGCTTTAATGTGATGAATTTGAACTCCTACTGTTCCTGAAGGATGGGGCCCTGCAAAATTAATAATCTCGACACCTCGGGTATCTGCCAATTTCGAACCAGGTTTCACCCCAAGAAAAACCTTTCCTTTGCTCAGTTTCCCCAATAAGTCGATCCCCTTTTGAAAGGCTGTTTTTTCTTCAGTTACAAGGTAATCGAGGTCAGGGGCTAAAGGAGCAGAGTCGAACCCTGAGATGAAAATGTCTCGGGGCCAAATGCTTGGGTTAGCCATGATCCCGAATGGACGTTGCAACAAAAAAGGCCACAAGCCCGATTGAAGCAATAAATTGCGGGCACTTTCTGCATTTTCGGCTTTCAGAAGCGTAGGCTCGAAAACAAGTGATTCATTGTTGCCGTCGGCTTCGATAAGCACTTCAATGATTTTCCGCCGTTCTCCCCGATTCACTTCAACTACTTTACCGCTTACCGGTGAAACAATGCTAATTTCTGGAAAATTTTTGTTGTAAAGCAAAGGAGAACCTGCTTTGACTTCATCATCTACTTTCACGGCCAGTTTAGGAATCAAGCCTTGAAAGTCGGACGGTTTGATCGCAAAGGTAGCCGAATGGCCTGCTGCTTCAGTGATCAATTCAGCCTTTCCTTTCAATTTAATATCTAAACCCTTTTTAATTTTGATCGTTTTCGACATTGCTGAATGATGAATTATTGTGATTTTTAAAAACGCACAAAGGTATATTTTTTACAGTAAGTTTATTTCCCACCGATTCGAATTTATCAGGAAATTGTTTAGCTTGTTTGTTATCTGAAGCTTTATCAAAAACAAGTACTGCTTTATATGAATTGGAAACAACAAAACTCACAATATGATCAAGCCATTGATAATTTATGGTCGGTTTTTTCGTTGAAATACTGAAATTACCTAATTTTCCTTTTCGTTCAAGAAACATTAATTTTGTGTAAAAAATAAAACATGAAACTGCATTGGGGTCTTTCTTTTTTGTTTATGGTAATTGGATTGTTTTCTGAGGCGGTAATTCTGCCTTCCTCCCTTTCAAACCAGGTTTTTTCGGGCACGATTGGAGCAGTTAAGCTTCATCGTGTGGGATGGGCCTTGTCGAACCCGATCATTGAATTGAACAGCGATCAAACCTTGTTGCTCTCGTTCGACGACCTGGCCAATTCCCGGCAAGAGTATTATTACACTATTTTTCATTGCAACCGGAACTGGTCTGTTTCGGCCATCCCCCAGCAGGAATACCTGCCCTCGTTTACCGACTTCCCGGTGAACGATTTTGCCTTTTCGATCAACACCAAGGTTGGATATGTTAATTATCAGGTTAGGATCCCTAATGATGATGTACCCATTAAATTTTCAGGGAATTACGCTTTGGTGATCTTTAACCGTAACGAACCTGACCTACCCGTGCTGATCCGCCGTTTTTTCGTGGTCGAAAACCAGGTTTCAATCGATGCACGCATCCGACGTGCTTTGTTCGAAAAACCAACTGGCGAAAATCAGGAAGTCGATATCCGGGTGAACCATCATGGCTTCCCCATCCAAAACCCTTTTGCCGATGTGAAACTGGTCGTGTTGCAAAATGGACGCGACGATAACGCCCTGACCGAACTCAGGCCGGTTTATGTTCAAAACGAAATGCTCGATTACGACTATGATCAGGAAAACGTATTTGTGGGGGGCAACGAATTCCGCTATTTCGAAATCAGGGGAATTAAATATCCGGGAGAAGGAGTGCTCGATGTACGTTATATTGCTCCTTTGTACCATGTTACCCTCGAAAGCGACCAGATCAGGTCCAATAAAAGGTATAATTTTTACCGTGAAATGAACGGCCGTTTTCATATCGAAGCCTACAACATGCCTGAACCCGATATTGAAGCCGATTACCTGATGGTGCATTTTACCCTACCCATGGAAAATCTCCTTATGGGGGGTGGGGTGTATGTATTCGGGGAGCTGAGCAACTGGCAATGCTTGCCCGAAAACCGCATGAAATGGAACCCCGAAGTGAACCGCTATGAACTTGACCTGCTCCTCAAACAAGGATATTATAATTATTTGTATGCCTGGATGGACGACCAGGATAAATTAATCAAACCTCAGGCTTTAGAGGGGAGCAACCCCGATGCGGAAAACGATTACCAGGTATTTTTCTATTACGGGCGCAAAGCCGATCGATATGATAGGTTGATTGGTTATCAGCAATTTAATTCTCATTTAAACAGGGTATTCAAAAACTGATTGTTTTTATCAGAAAATATTTATTTCCCTTCTTGTTTCTTGTTAATATAAAGTCTTAATTTATTTGCTGAATAGTTGAGTAATTACTCAATTAATAACTCATTGACTTTGAAATCAATAACCAACGCCTATTTCTATGAATATTCTTGCGAAAAAGAAATGTTTCATCTCCGGAACGAATAATGCTTTGTTTTGGGGATTGTTTTTTTTAACGCTGCTGGCTATGCATTCGTGCAGGCAGTCGCGTTGCTTGCTTTGTGAAACCGATAAAACCAAGTTGTATCGGGTTGAACTTAAGGAGGGGGCAGCCAAGACCATTGGCAAAGAAAAGGTGGAAACCTTTTTCGCCCCGGTTCCCATCGAGGCCGGAAAAAAGAAAATGAACCTTTACCTGATCGATTGTGAAGGAACAGAACCTTTTCGGTTTTCAGAAGAAGAACTCGAACAGTTTGTGATGAAAAATACCCTGGTTGTCGACACGACTATGGTAACCAGGATCATCACCACTTCCGATGCAGACCAACCTCCTGTGCTGGTTCAATATGCATCGCTCGAAGGGCTTCGCTTATGTAACCGGTATCGCCAGCCCTTGAAACTGGAACTGAGGGGAATATTGGGCAGCCGGCTCGACTGGAACAACGAACCTTCCCTTATCGAAGGTTACCCATACGAGCGCAACGATTTGTGGGATAAGGTTATGGGTTTTGGAGAAGGAGGTACCAACCTGATTGTCGGGGGCGAAGCTGCCCTGATGTACCGGGTGGCTACTTTCGGGAAAAGACATAGTTTCAGCCCGGGCATACTTACTGGTATATGGCCGGTCGATGGGGGATTGTTCCTGCCCCTGTCGCTGCACCCCAGGTTTACGTTTAACGACCTGTCGATGCCCCTGTGGGGCCGGTGTAGCGCCTGGTATGCTTACGGCGATTTAGGCACTGCTCTTGACCTTGGCGGCGATGTGCCCCTGATCTCGAACAACTGGCTTACCTCGTGGTTTGCCGGTCTTGGTTTTGGCCGCGATTTCTGGATCTCAAAGAAATGCGATTTTTCACTCGACCTCGGATACCGATTTTCTCACCTTGCCTTGCCACATAATCCTGTTTATCAGGAATGCCTCGAGAATGCCGGAATCGAGCAAACTGTCGATTACCCGGCCCGCCGTGCAGGCCAGTTTTTTATCCGCTTTGGTTTCACCTGGTAAAATAGAATGACGATGAAAAATTTAAAATATTCAAAAACAAGATTGTGGTTCCTGTTCCTTCCATTAGCATTGGTCCTGTTGTGGACCTGCACCGAGGAAATCCGTCAGCAATGCGACGAGGGGAACAATATTATTTTAAGTGTTGAAGCCACCTATACTGAAGTGTGCGAAGGGCAAACCAATACAGTACCCGCTGCCGATGCGCTGGTGTTGCTGATCAGGAAATACGGATCGGAACAGGTCCCCGATACCTTCCTCAGAGCCTCATTGGATGCTGAAGGCAAGGGGCTTTTCGAAATTCCCGACAGCAAGTGCGGCATCAACAACATTAAAGTGGTCAGCATTTTCAACTCTAAATACCAGTCCGACAGCACTGGTTTCCTGTGTTGTGATACCTTGTTCCGTTTCAACA
>CAZSIK010000271.1:3621-5607 GCA_964606515.1 uncultured Prolixibacteraceae bacterium | reverse complement strand
GTGCCCGCGTTCGTTTTTGGCCAGAGCATTAAATATCAATCTTTCGATAATTTCACATTGAGCCTCGAGGCCAATTCGGTACGCCTTTTCCTGCAGGATGAACAGGGCCTGATCTGGATCGGGTCGAACAAAGGCCTGTACAGCTTCGATGGATACCACTCTTTTGCCCATTTTAAACCGGGAAGTAAGGAAAATACATTGATTAATTGCGGAATGGTTTATAAAAATGATTTCTTGTTGCTGGGCACGGAAAAAGGAATCCTGATGTACCATTACAAGTACGACAAGTATGTACCGTTTGAATTGGATATTACAAAAGACATCAGGGCCATGGTGCTTACCGAAAACGATTTATGGCTGGGATGTGCCGATGGGCTGTACAAGTATCATTTCGGGAAAAGAGAATTGACTGAACTGTTTGTGGGTGATTATGGCCAGCGCAAGTTCAACATGGTGCATGCCCTGCTCGAAGACGATGGATATCTGTACGTGGGAACCCATGGCAGTTTGGTAAGGATCTCGATCAACGATTACCAATTTGAACCAATTGAAAACCCCGCAAACACTAACCGCATGATCATATCCTTGATGAAGGATCCCATACGAAACTGCATTTGGATTGGCGAAGGGAACAGCCTTACCCGCTTCCTTCCCTCCGAAAAATCGTTTCAACTTAACATGGGGTTTCCGGTAGTTAAGGCAATTGGATTGGATGCAGATAGTAATGTGTTGGCAGGAACCGATGATGGCTATTATGTTTTTAATGGACAAGAAATCAAAAGCTTCGTACACGATGCACAAAAGCAGGCCTCGCTGGCAAACAATATTGTTTGGACTGTATTCAAGGATCGGTCGGGAAACATCTGGCTGGGAACTGATAATGGCTTTTCTTTCATCCCCAGGCACCGTAATTTCGATTTACTCCCGATTTATCAATTCACCGGAACCGGAGTAGGAAACCAATTTAGCAATTTGTTCCGCGATTCTAAAGGTGTTTATTGGCTGGGAGGCGACAACGGCCTGATCAGTACCCATACCATCAATTCTATTGATGAACAGCTCCGGTGGTACAAAATGAACGATCCGGAGTTTTATATCCCACATAGCCATGTCAGGGATATTTTCGAGGATTCGGAAAAACGTTTGTGGATTGCTACCGATTATGGAATTGGCAGCTATGATGCTGAAAAAGGAAAATTTACCCGGCTTCATATCCTTTCGGGCGCTCAAACAACCAGTTGGGCTTATCATATTGAGGAAGACCGTAACGGAAATTTGTGGGTTTCGAGTTTCAACGGCGGGATTTTCAAGATCAATAAGAAAAAACTTCTCGAAAAACAAAATGAATACCTTGCCGACGCTCATTATTCCACGCACAATGGAATGAACAGTAGTAATATTGATCAGTTTATCCTCGATCGCAGAGGAAGGGCTTGGGCGCTTAACCGGAATCTTGGCCTGAATATTATCGATGATCAATCAGGTAAAGTGAGCTCTTTTCCACTCGTCGATCTTACGCAAGGAAGAATGCCTACCTGTATGACTGCCGATTCGGAAGGCCAAATTTGGGTGGGGCTCAGAAACGGGGTTGCCCTGATCGATCCGGAGAGCAAACAAGCTCAGCTTATCGATTTTTACGACAAAAGCAATGCGAATGTCCTATCCTTGCTTGAGGTGGAAAACCATATCTGGTGTTCATCCACCGAGGGGCTTTGGGTGATTGATAAAGCCAGTCGTTCGCTGAAGCATATAGGGGTTGCCGACAAGATTTTTTATGGCATGTATTACGATAAACCATCGAACCGGGTGCTCCTGGGTGGGATCGACGGGATTGCCGTTTGCTCTACCTCGTTGATCAACATCGGTGAAGAGAACCCTACCATCATTATTTCATCGATCATCGTGAACAACAATCGCTACGAGAATTCGGGAGGAGAAGGGTCGGTACGGTACATCGATAAAATAAAATTGCCTTATAACCAAAAC
>CAZSIK010000271.1:0-3611 GCA_964606515.1 uncultured Prolixibacteraceae bacterium | reverse complement strand
TAATCGGGTTTTCTGACTTGAATTTTTCAAAAGAAAACAGGAGCGGAACCTATGTATTTAAACTCGATGGCGATGATGATAACTGGATTTCAATAAAGGCCAACGACAATACCATTTACCTGAACAAATTGCAACCGGGCAAGCATAATCTGACCATCGCGAGGCAAGAGGCCCAAAAATTGACCACCCGGGAATTGAAATCCTTTCAGATTACGATAATGGCTCCCTGGTACCTCACTGCATGGGCGAAAATGGTGTATATTATTGCTCTGGCCGGATTAGTAGTTTGGATCATAAATTTTTTCATGCAAAGAAACCGGTTGAAATTTGTGCAAATTGAAAAGGAAAGGACCCTTGAGCAAAGCAAGATGAAAATCGATTTCTTCACCAACATTGCCCATGAGTTTAAAACCCCATTGAGCCTGATCATTGCCCCACTGAGATGATCCAGCAAAATGCCATGAAGCTGAATTCGCTGGTTCAACAGGCAATCGAATATTATAGGGATAATGCAGAAGTTCCGGCAGGTATTATTCTGTCGAGGGTCGAATTTGTTGAATTTTCAAGAAGTATTTTTTTGTCGTACGAGGAAAACATGAAGGAGCGGGGGATCTCCTTTGTATTTAACTCCCAGCCTGAAAAAATTGAAGTTGATGTCGACATCCTGAAAATGGAATCAATTGTAAACAACCTGCTGTCGAATGCCTGCAAATACTCCAATGCCGGCGACTCCATCATTTTATCACTGAATCACAATTCAAGGGAAAACTTGCTGAGCATTGTGGTTTCGGATACCGGCATCGGGATTCCCGGGAAAGACTTGCCTTACGTGTTCCAGCGCTTTTTTCAGTCGCCTGCCAACAAAGATAGGGGTGGCACCGGGATAGGGCTGTATTTGGTGAAAAATTTTGCCGAGTTGCATGGCGGTTCGGTAAAGGTAGTTTCGTCGGTCGAGGAAGGGACCTCGTTTACGGTACAGATTCCTGCCGTTATGAACAGTTTGCTGGACGGCAGAGATTCGAATGTTCAAAATTTGGAAGAAGCAGATAATAAGCCCTTGATTGTTATTGTGGAAGACAATTATGCCATTGCCCATTTTGTGTATAATATTTTTGCTCCCGAGTTTCGTTGCGTTATTGCCGGAAACGGGAAAGCCGGACTTAAAATTTGTACCGAGCTGAAACCCGATGTCATTATTGCCGACATCATGATGCCCGTGATGGATGGCCTGGAAATGTGCCGCAGGCTCAAGCAAAACATCCCGACTTCGACCATCCCCGTGGTTCTTCTTACTGCGAAAGACGATAAGGAAACCGAACTCAGGAGCATTCAGCTCAAAATCGACGCGTTCATCTCAAAGCCCTTCGATTCCAATATCTTGTATTCAAAGGTGAAGCAATTGATTGAGACACAAGATCAACTAGGAAAAAAAATGAGGATTGAGAAACTTTCTACACCAGTCGATGTGAAGGAGGTTTCGGCCGATGAACAGTTTCTGGTTGAAATTACCCGGATTATTGAAGAGCACATTGCCAATCCCGACCTGAACGTGAACTTCTTATGTGCCGAGGCCGAGGTGTCGCAAAAACAGTTGTACCGAAAAATAAAATCGCTTACCGGCTTAACGGCTGTCGATTACATCAAATCGATCCGTATGAAAAAAGCTGCCATGCTTTTGGCCAACAAAAACTTTACGGTGGCTGAAGTGATGTACAAAGTGGGTTTTTCAAGCCATTCGTATTTCGCAAAATGCTTCAGCAGCGAGTTCGGAAAAACACCCAGGGAATTTGTGGAGGAAAATTAAATTTGATTTCAAAGTCTAGATTGGGGATCTTATTATTTTGATCATTTCTATGACAAAATTTTATTTTCTTTATTACTTGAATTTGTTATTATGGTTTACTATTACAAATGAAGAAAATAAGTAAAGAAATATGACCAACGAACAACTCAAAAAACTAGAAAACGACCTCTGGGCATCGGCCAACTCGCTTAGGGCTTATGGCGGATTAAAGGCTGCCGATTATGCGGTGCCGGTGTTGGGACTCATCTTTCTCCGCTTTGCCGATAATAAATACTCCAATTTCGAATCTGAAATTATCCGGGAATTTGAAGCCGATAAAGGCACCCGTCTCGAACGCCCCATTGAATCGATCGCGTTGGCGAAGTGCGGCTTTTATCTGCCCCCTTATGCACGGTACGATTACCTGTTGAACCTTCCCGGCGAAGAGAGCATGGCAACCGCCCTGCGCAAAGCCATGGAGGGCATCGAAGAATACCAGGACGAAAAGTTTAAAAACGTTCTGCCAAAAGAGGCCTATTTCGACATTGAAAAAAAGAAGTCCGACATACTCCCACAGCTCCTTAAAACTTTCTCCGATATTCCCAAAGATGCCACCGGCGATATTTTCGGAAAGATTTATGAATACTTCCTGGGCGAGTTTGCCATGAGCGAAGGCCAAAAAGGGGGCGAGTTCTTTACGCCAACTTCGGTGGTACGCTTTATTGTTGAGGTGATTGAACCTTATGCAGGTAAGATTTACGATCCCGCTTGCGGTTCGGGCGGTATGTTTGTACAAAGCGCCAAGTTTATCCGGGAGGCCAACCACGACCTCAGCGATATTTATGTCTATGGACAGGAATACATGGGCGAAACAGCCCGTTTGGCCAAGATGAACCTGATGGTTAACAACATCCGTGGCGAAATTACCGAAGCGAACTCATACGAAAGCGACCCTTACAACAGTTTTGGAAAATTCGATTTCGTGATGGCCAATCCTCCCTTTAACGTAAAATCGGTAAAGGAGAGTACGGTAAAGAATGACCAGCGGTTTTACACTTACGGCTTGCCCAAAAACAAAGGCAAAAACACCGACGACAGCATTACCGATGCCAACTACCTGTGGGTGTCGTTATTTGCCACCTCGCTGAACGAAAAGGGACGTGCAGGTTTTGTAATGCCCAACTCGGCCTCCGATGCCGGAAATTCTGAATACGAAATCCGCAAAAGGTTGGTCGACAGCGGCATTGTCGATTGTATGGTCTCCATGCCATCGAATATGTTTTTTACCGTTACGCTGCCAGCCACGCTTTGGTTTCTCGACAAAAGCAAATGTCTGAACCACGATTTACCTGATTCAATGATTAACGGGATTAAAAAACGAGGAAAAGAAACCATTCTTTTTATCGATGCCCGCAATACCTATACCCAGATCGACCGTGCCCACCGCCAGTGGAACGAGGAACAGATACAAAGCCTGGCTGCTATTGTACGGCTTTACCGTGGCGAAACCGACCGCTACCTGGAATTGGTAGCATCGTATGCTCAAAATGCCCTTGAAGCCATTAATTTACTTCCTGTTTCCTTCGATGCTTTGCAGGAAAAAATACAGGTCAGCCTTACCAATCTAAAACAATATATTGCAGACAGTGAGACCAAACGAAAACCGGACGATAAGAAAAAATTGGACAAAAGTGGATTGGTCGATCGAATCAACCAACTGCATGTTCCAACGCTCAACCTTCCCGTCATAGCCCCCGGGGCACTGAGCCTGTCGAAGTGTACCAATAAAGATCAATTGGCTTTTGTAGAAAAACTAGCCACCTACAAT
>CAZSIK010000270.1:0-5611 GCA_964606515.1 uncultured Prolixibacteraceae bacterium | reverse complement strand
GGCTCGATTTTATTATCTCATTATAAAAAGTTTAAAAACAATAATCACTTCACTGTAAGCTTAAATAAAATTTGGACTAATGTTTTATACCTGATTGTATTATTATTCTTTTTATTGCTGTTATTCTACTTGGGGAATATTGCAGCAAACCAATTAAGGTTAAAGAGTATTAACGAATTATATGAAGATGGAGATACAAAACTGGCGATCGAAAAGTATGCTGAGCTGGATGGAATAAGATTTGGGAAAGAATTCAATTATCATGTACGGTATGGGTATGCATTATTGAACGATAAAAGATATGATGAAGCTTTAAAGCAATTTGAAAGGGCCGTAAAATATACCTCATCGCCAGAGGCATATTATGGAATGGGTTTATGTTTTTTACATTTGGATAGGGTCAATGAAGGAATTGATCAACTAAGGATGGCTCAATGTATTTCTCCTGACAACTACCTTTTCAGCACCAGATTAATGGAAGCATACTTTCAAAACGAAAATTTTAAGAATGCCGAAAACATTGCAGATAGTTTACTAAAAGTAAAAAATATTTCTGGAAGAAAAGATATAGAACATGCTAAAAATTTAAGCAGTACAATTATATCTAAGATTTCGGAACTTAAAGAAATTGATGGAAAACCCCAAGAGCGATTAAAACAATCAAATTCAAACCTTGATAATAAAACAAATAGTTGGGACATTGAGATTCAGAAAGTTCTGGCTAAAGCACAATTCAATAGTATTGAGCTTGAAAAAGCCTTGCAACATTATTCCGATCCTGCTGACAGTTTAAAGCTTAAAGCAATGAAATTTCTAATTTCCAACATGGACATTCATTACTCGCTCGATTATCATTGGGTCGACAGTGTTGGAAGCAGAATCTTTTTTAATGAACTTGATTACAGTTCATATTCCGAATCATTGGAGGCGTTCAGTAAATTGAAAAAAGAACACCTGGGTATTAAGCCAGTTTCGGTATTATATTACGATATACATGTAATAACCGCAGCATATCTCATCGATAATGTTGAACGGGCTTTCAACGTTTGGGAAAACTTTGGGAAGAAATTGTCCTTCAGAAATTTTTGTGAATATGTTCTTCCTTATCGTACAGATAAAGAGCCTTTACAATTATGGAGAAAAAAATATTTTGAAATCTATCGTGAAGTCATTGATGACGTTAAACCAAGAAACAACATCAATTTAGCTGATGCAATCGACAGTGAACTAAGTAATTGGTTTTATAAAACAAATTCTGATCAAAGAAGAAAAGAACCACTGCCTATGCTTGGCCCTTTACACATGTTGCACCGGAAGCAAGGCGAGTGTTTTGATGCCTGCATGCTAGCTGTTTATGCACTCCGTTCGCAAGGAATTCCAGCTTCTCTTGAGAAAATCCCGTTTTGGGCAACAACTTCCGGTATGCATACCATTGCTTCGGTACACGATGAAAAAGACTTTCCTCATGGTTTTGAGGCCGCTGAAATAAAACCATCACAGTTTAAAATGAAGAGAGAACCTTCAAAGGTGCTCAGAATAACGTATTCGAAACAAAAAGATGCACTGGCAAACAAAATTGACCCGGCCAGTATTCCTAATGGACTTTTACGGTACCCAAACATTATCGATGTTACAAAAGATTACTGGCCCTCGAAAGGTTTCGAGATAAAAATTAGAGGAAACCATCCAAATAACAAGGTAGTTTTTGTTTGTGTTTTCAATAGTTTTAACTGGAAACCAGTGTGGTGGTCATTTATAAATTCTGATAAGGCACTTTTTTCCGACATGCCACAAGGTGTGGTTTACTTGCCAGTTTTTTTTAACAATAACTCATTAATTCCTGCATCTTATCCTTATCTTTTAGGTTATAACATTGAAGCTCAATTAATACCTAATCATTTTAAAAAAATTGATCTCACCCTATTTGAAGAAGCCAGATACCTAATATTCAGACCTGGTAAAAAATACAAGCTGTTATATTGGGATGATGGCTGGAAAGAAATTGGTGAAAAGGAAGCAAAAGAAAATGAAAAAAGCTTGAAATTCAATAATGTACCCAGCAATGCCCTGTATATTCTCAAACCCGATTATAGTGTGGGACGTGAAAGACCATTCATAATCAATGAAAAAGGAATTAGATTATGGTTTTAAAAAAATAATTATGAAGAAAAATGTATCGTTCTTATTATTGGTTTTGATGTTGTTTTGTTTTGTTCGGTTGCAAGGACAGATAAAATCAAGCAACACAAATCCTAATTGTGATCTGTATCCTTTATGGAGGCTTCACTTAATAAATGAAAAGGTTTCACTCTCGGAAGAAAAACAAAAAATGTTGATTGAATTTTTCGAGAAAGAAAGAAAAGCATTTTGTGATGATCCCTCTATGGGAAAAATTAATGAAATTGAACAACAGGGTTTAAATGAAATTTCAAAAATTTTAAGTGCCGATGAAATGGAGTTGTTATTATTAAGCAAACCAATATCAAAGCTTAACGAGGTTTTGCTGTTCCAAAAAAAATTAAACCTCACACAACAACAATCAGATTCCATCGAAGTCTTTTATCTGCGAGCAATCGAGAGACTTGAAAATAATCAATATTTTAATGTTGAGAAATACGATAGAAATACTTTAAAAAGGTTCCTTACCCATAATCAAATTGTTGTCTATATGAAACCCAAATTAAAACATAGGGTGGGACTAAAGACCCTTGCCGATTGGAATAACATGTTGCATTTTAATTTGGTACATAATACCGATAGCCTTCAAGTATGGCCAATTATCGAAAGTTATAATTATTCCCGTGAGGTTGTTGTTGAATTGTATCAGGACGACAGGTCGGATAGGAATGCATTGCTAAGGAATCTGGACAGGGATAAAGATGAACGGTTAAAGAAACTCGATGTAGCTAAGAAAGAAGATGAAAGAATAAAAACAAACAAATCAGAAGGTATTGATGACGTGAAAAAATTTCAGGGAAATTTCGATTATTAACTAAAATAACTAATTATGAAAAAAAAGTTTTTCGTATTTGTTGCAGCCTTAGCCTGCATGGCGCTTTTTTCTGCGAATAAAACGCCTGATGAAGAAAATGTTAAATTGAAAACTGCAGACAAGTTAAACAGGGAGGCTAAAAGCGAGGAAGATTTACGCGAGGCTTTCCGGTTGTTTTCCGAGTTGGCCCAGGAGGGAGACAAGGTCGCTATATTACGCAAGGGCGAAATGTATCAGAAAGGTAAGGGTGTTGAAAAGAACAATAATCTTGCTATGGAATGCTTTATTAAAGCTTCGGAATTAGGAAATCCTCATGCTACCGCAGCCATAGGTTCGTGTTATTTAAGGGGCAACGGTGTTAAACAAAACTTTGAGAAAGCCCGTGAATGGTACCAGGCCTCAATCGATAAAGGAAAGAGCTGTATCGGACAATATGGTCTGGGAATGTTGTATTTTAAAGGCATGGGCGGAGAACAAAACTACGAAAAGGCATTCGAGCTTTTTTCAGCATCGGCTTTAGCAAACAATGTGGCTGGTAACTATATGGTCGGATATTGTTATTTGTTTGGTTACGGTGTGGAAAAAGACGAAGCAACAGGGCTTAAATATTTAAGGAAGATAAAGCGTTGGGGCTCAACAGTTGGGAATAATGAATTGTTAGAGCATAAGTATAGAAAAACAGAAGCTTTTTCGCCTTTTGTCAATTCTGATATTCCTGATTTTTTGATCAGCCCGGTTTATGAACCATGTAAGGCACAGATGGGAACCAGCGCACTTTCGGGAAATTATGAAGGATTGTTGATCACGTACGATTGGAGTGGGAGCAAAATCGAATACACCAATAAGATCGCCCTTTCGTTAAGTGGTAAAGGCGACAGTGTGTTCGGTACCTGGATAGAAAACGACACGTTGAAAGCAAAAATCGCTGCAAAGATTGAGAACAATACTCTTACCTTTAAAAAATCGGCTTATAAGAGGTACGATCGGTCAATCCCATTCCATCCTGAAAAATATTCATTAAAAAAGGCAACTTTTGAAGTTCTAAAAAAGAATTCAGAAGAATTCATAACCGGCAATATTCATTTTTGGTTAACCGTGTACAAAGAACCTTCAAGGCCAAGTTCCTTCGTATTGAGAAAAATTACAGAACAGGAAAATAAAACCAGTCTTAATATTCTGGACTTGAAATTTTTCCCGGTTCCGGTATCCGATAATTTGGAGGTGCAATTTTCTGCCCTGGCAAGCGATGTGGCAAATGTTGAAATCAGGAAAAAAAATGGCGAACTGGTTTATTCTTCTAAACTGGAAATAAAGGCGGGGCAAAATGGATTCAAGGTTTCCACACCATGGGAAAAGGGGATATATGTGTTAAGCATTTCAAACGATAATTTATTCCTGAGTAAAAAATTTGTGAAACACTAAAAACCTTCTTAAAATGAAATACTTATTAATTATAATTGCTTTTATAATTTTGAGGAGCAATGCTTTTGCCCAAAACAATGACCCAGATCAAAGTGGTTGCCCTTATGAAGAAACGGTTGAATTAACCTACTATTCAGGTTCAATTAAATACTTTGGGGAACTTGGGGAAGTATTATATGAAGAGTCTTATACTATGATGGAAGATGATTTTTGTGAAGGATGGTATAGTTCTGATTATTGGGAATGTTATTCATATCCAGTTACAGTACTAGAAACTCAGACTTTTTGGAGAGAATGTCCTCCAGAACCTTTGTCGCCCCAAACAGCTTATGCTACCGTACGTGACGAAGACTTGGAGTCTGATTATCCATTAACTATTAATAATTACCAAAATAAACCCAATTATACCGATTATTACATCCCTAATGACATGTATTCTGATCTATATTGGTATAGTTTTATTAACTTTTATTATGATTGCGCAGGCAATACTGACTATACAGCAGATATGTATGATATGTCGGATTATAATTTAACCGAAGGGCAAAATGATAATTATAATCCATACATCTATACAAGTTCTTCAGGGACTATTGTAGTGAGTAGCACTCCATTAACACAACAGGAAGTGTCAGAAGCCGGCAACGATCCCTGCGATACGTACTCTCAAATAAACATTCAGAAGCTGAACGATATATACAACAAACCTAACTGGGCCGATGCCCTTAACAAGATTGATGGAAAAAAGAATTATGCCAACGAACATTCTATAAGCCTTACCAGGTTTGTAGTTGAAGGCACTGTTGTAGGGTACGGTAATTCAAAACTAATAGAAGGTTCGCCTGACCATGTCAATATAAAATTAATTAATGGCTTTCAAAGTTCTAGTGGTATTTCGAATTCCATTTATATACAAACTACTGCTGTAATCCACACCCATCCGGTAAGGGATGTTACATTGGTTAATGGCCAACCTCGTAGTGCATGGGATTCTAAACCTGTTTATACTACTGCTGTTACTAAATTAGAGCAGACATTTGCACCACCTTCGGCTGGCGACCTTTATGCATTTCTGGAGCTAGCCCAAAAGGCAAATTCATGGAGCCTAACTCCGGCGTTTATTGTAAAGGCATCCAATGGCGACGACTATGCCTTAATGATGAACAACCAACAATAAATGGTGATGGAAAGCAAAGT
>CAZSIK010000269.1:0-5631 GCA_964606515.1 uncultured Prolixibacteraceae bacterium | reverse complement strand
TAAAGGAAATTTTACTAAGGATTCGAGTCTTGATAAAATGTTCAAAGAATACTATAATAGATATAGGTCTAATGATCGTCATGAAAAACAAGCCTATGCCTTGGCAAGCTTATTGAAAGAGGTGTGTCCTGGTGTATCTTTGTACAAAAAAGGAAGTGGTGCTTCTTCGTGGAGTCAACTGAATACCGAAGAAACAATTGACTCCTATTTACGGGGGTTAATTAATATAAAGAAATATACTTCCAATGATTGTAATTAATAAACAGAAAAATTTAGTAAGAATGAAAAAAATAGCAATTCTAATCACAACGTTGATGCTTGCAGTGGCCATTGTAAAAGCCCAACCCGGCAACGGTCAAAAGCAGGGTTACGAGCAGTTTAAACGCGAGTACAACATTACCGATAAGCAGGACAAGGACATAATGCCTATTTACCAGGAACAGGTGAAATTGATGGAAGAGTACCGTATGTTGCCTGCCGATAGTAAAAAACGCGAAAAAGTGAAGAAAGAGCTGCGAAAATTGCTTAGGGAAATGAACAGCAAGCTCAGCCCTGAACAAAAAGAGTTGGCCAGGCAAAAAAATGCCGTGCGTAAAACAAATTCTAACCAATAGAAAATAGAAATAATTATGAAAAATATAATTCTGTTCGCTGTTGCCGTATGGTTCACGGTTAACCTTGCCAAAGCACAAACTTGCCTTAATGAACTGCAATCGGGTTTAATGGGAAATTATTACTACCAATGGTTTGAAGTATCATGTGCCAACACGCCAGCATCGTTCGGTGTAATATCCAATGAATGGTGCGACATTGATATCAACAATGGTTCCAATACGGCCATTGCTGTGAAGATTACGGTAAACCACTTGCCCCAAAACGCGAACCTGGCTGTGAACATCAACAACCATTGGGAGGTGATCGACTGGCAGGATGGACAAACCTACCTGTTCCAAACGCTCGATAACTCGGGGGCCTGTATGATCGAGCTGATAGGCGAACCTGGCGAAGAGTGCACAAGTGGCATGGGCAGCATCACGGTTTCGTACCAGGTGCTCGACCAATACCGTATTTATGGATTGAATGTCGACGACCAGATGGCCTATTACAACACCATTATCGTTAGCCGCAAGGCCAAATACATTGGCCAGCCCATGTCGGTGCTGATACAGGACATGGATGCCTATGATGTCTGGGTTTTGGAATTTTTATTGGACAGAGATGAAGAGATTTATGATTTATATGATGGTATTGAATTCTATTTTGATGATTTGGATAATGTACTCGATTTAAAATATGGCAAAAAATATTTTAGGTTGTTTGTGGAATACGCAGGGTATTATGATGGGCGGCTTATTGATGATGTTAATGAAAGAGGCTATACAAATGCCCATAAGGCTGTATTTTCGAACAACCTTGTTTTGGATGTCAGGCTTGAGGCGCTGAATTAATAATAAGAAACAAGAATCCTTTATGGGTATTTATTTGGGCAGGGGGAATATTGTTGTTCTCCCTGCTTGTTTTTATCACGCTAAAACTTCTTTGCCACAAAATCATTCGTATTCAGCAGCGTAGCGCTGTCGTTGGTGGCTTTGATGGCAAACAGCCCTTCTTTTTGGGCCATGGTGGCTGCACCGGCATTGCCAATGCAAAAATTAGCGAATTTTCGTTGAAGGGAAATGGAAATAGTCATTGGTCATTGGAAATCAGGACGCAAGACCGGAATAAGGGACAAAAAATAAGGAATAAGGAACAGTAGAGGGTAGTTATATGCCTGGTTGTAAAACAGTGAACCCCCAGTGTGAAAACCCGGATGAAATGACAATTTGTATTATCAATACAGCCATCAGAAATCCCTTGACCTCGGAGAGGTCTGATGTCTATAGAAAATCCGAGACCGTAGCAAGCCATTCGACCCCTCTGGGGTCGTACCTTTCTTTAGGTCTTGTTTTCTATACACATGCAATCCCTCAGGGATTTGAAACCAGATTAAAACTATGGAACAAATCATCATGATTTCTTTAGCATTTGGCTAAAATGGAATCATTCAAAACCTGTTTCCAGATCGTATTAAAAGACCTCGCTGGTCAGAAACAATAATTATTCACACAAGAGAAAAAAATTTCGTCAACAAGAACAAGCCATTCGTCAACAGATTTGGGCTGTTGGTCAAAATAACAACATTGATTTACAGTAAAATTCATGAAAATAAAGTATTATATTTTACATTTGCTTTTGTAAAAAAAATTATAATATGATGCGCTCGAAAAAATCCAAAAAACTCATTTTACTTATTTCTTTACTTTATTTTTTATTTGCAATAGGAGTTAAACTCGTTTCGGCACTAAAAGTTGGTATTGCTCATTCTGTTTTTTGGTGGGATATTCTGGGCGTAATCATCTTCTCGTTTCTTGTTGTTTATATTGTAATCAACCTCAAAAAGCAAAAGCAGGATAGCTAATCACCAAAAAGTGAAGGAATACAACATACTTACAAGCACTTCCATCTACGCAGGCAACGAGTATTTCGAATCCAGGCGAAAAGTTAAGGATTGGGCATACAGCTTCGATGCCCATGGCCGCCGGCGCTACCTGGCTGATTGGGGTACTTGCCCTACCTACGAACCCGCACTGTTGGCTGATCGCGGCTTTACCTACCACTTCCGCCAGTTCAGTCCCAAGCCCGATAGTACGTACAACTTTATAAAGTGAGGAAGATCGTCTGAACGGTGATTTTTTCGATTTTCACTCAAATGTGTTGTATATTATCAGCATTTAACTTACATCTGTTGATAATATGCAACAAAATATATCATGAACAGCAAAAAGATAGTTCTATTCCCAAAACACCAGGCAATAATGGAAAAGTTGGGAGAAAATATCAGACTGGCACGCAAACGAAGGAAACTGACCACGATACAAGTTAGTGAGCGTGCCGGTATCGACCGTTCAACCCTTTATCAGATCGAGAAAGGCAAGGGTAGTGTTTCAATGGCTGCGTATTTCAATACACTCAGGGTCCTGGGTTTACAGGATGATTTCCTGAAACTTGCAGCCGACGATGAATTCGGAAGAAAATTACAGGACCTTGATTTAATTGGGAAATAGCAAATATGGCAACAACTAAAACCACAATATATCAAAAAACGAGGTAAAACATTTTTAGGTGATTGTCATTTGACTATACCTATCTTCGATCCATACTGCCTGCCCCGCAATGGCGGGGAAGTGAAAAATCTCAAATTCAAATTGTTTCCCGGTCTATATTGATTTTTTTTGTAATAAAATCCGATTGAATGTTACTTTATGAGAAAAGAATTTAAAAGATGAAATCTTTAAAGGAACAATTTCTTGAAGTACTGTCGGATTACCAGGGTATCCTGCACAAAGTTAATATTATCTATTTCAGGAATAAAACCGACAGGGAGGACAATTTTCAGGAGATGGTGTATCAACTTTGGAAATCGTACCCAACCCTGAAAAAGAGCCAAAGCATCGGCTCATGGATTTATGCGGTATCGATCAATACCTCCATTTCACGGATCAGGAAAGAGAAAAAAATCGAATACCGTGAAAACGTCCCTGAAATTGCCGATCATTCCAATGTGGCTGATCAACTGATGAAGAACGAATCGTTGAAGCTATTGCTCAAAGCCATTTACAATCTCGACGAGGTCGACAAGTCGATCATGTTACTTTATCTCGAAGAGCGAAGCTACGACGAAATTGCAGAAATCATTGGAATCTCTAAAACTTATGTTGGTGTGCGCATCGGCCGTGCCAAAGAAAAGTTAAAACAACATTTTAATAATAAATAGCCATGGAAAATAATGAGTTACAAAAAATCTGGAAGAGCATCGATACTGAAGTATCCCAGGTGTCGGTTGAGGAACTAAATCTGCTCCTGAAATCAAAAACAAGGCAGACCATTAACAAGTATTTGGCCATCGAATTGACATCGATTGTTGTATCGATCGGATTAACTGTTTTTCTGGTCATCACTTCGTTGAACCGAAAATCCGATTTGATCTATCTGGTCAATAATGGTATTCTGGGAGTTATAACACTAACCGCATTAATTTCAGGTTTGTGGACCTGGAGAAAATTACAACTTGGCCAGCTAAATCTCCCCCTGAAAATCTGGCTTGAGGAGCGAATTAACCTTTTATCGAGTTGGTTTAAAGGACCTCAAAGCAAATTATACCTGTTTTTGTTGCCTGTAATCTATATCTTATTGATATTATCCATTCATGTTTATTACGAAAATAAACCATTTATAGAGGTTGTGAGAAATGACGAATCGGTTATGGGGCTTCTTGTTGGAACACCAATCGGTTTGTTTGTTGCTTTTTTTTCTGTTCGGGTTATCCGCAAGGTTCAACTTAAAAACCTCGAATTTCTGAAAGATTTACACAACCGATTACATGGATTAAACTAATGTTTCAAATCTTTGTACTTTCGCAGTGCTAAAAATTATTGTACATGATCCATCCATCTACTCAAGTTCGCTATATTGGCCCCGAAATCGGGCATGGTGTATTCGCCACAGCACTTATCCCCAAAGGAACCATCACCTGGGCACCCGATCCCCTCGACCGGGAGTTTACTCCTGAAGCGTTCATGGCTTTGCCCTCCTTGGTGTGCGAGGCTGCTACCACTTACAGCTACCGGAATCACAAGGGCAATTTTATCCTGCCCTGGGACCACACCCGGTATGTGAACCACTCCTCCTTAGCCAACACAATGATCACCCCTTACGGCTTCGAAGTGGCCCTCCGCGAGATCCTGCCGGGCGAGGAGATAACCAACGATTATGGTACGCTGAATATTATTGAGCCTTTCGAACCTAGCGATGTCCAGGGGGCAAGGAGTGTGGTCAGGCCCGACGACCTGGCCCGCTTCCATCGCGAATGGGATGAATGGATACACGAGGCATTACGATCGGTTTCAGAAGTAGATCAACCACTCATTGGGCTTATCCCGGAAGAGGCTATTGTAAGGGTGAAGCGGGTCAATTGCGGTCTGGAGGAGCGCTTGTCGATCCGTACTTGTTTATACCGGAAGTTCCTAAGTTCCTGAGTTCCTAAGTTCCTAAGTTCCTGAGTTCCTGAGTTTCTAAGTTCCAGGTTGTCGTGAATGTCCTGAACGTCCTGAGTTTACTGAATTTCCTGCAAAAGGCAGCCTTTTTGGAAAAGTTCAAAATTTCCGCTTTCTGGTTTCCAATGCATCATTGCTGCTGTTCTAAAAAATGTTATACTATTGGCATAAGTAGTTTATTATCTGAGTTATGAAAAAGTCAAGATGTTATTAAACATTTTAATTTTCATTAATAATTATCGGCGACTGTTCGTTTTTTACATAACTTTTATGGCATAAAACCTTCTGCAAGGTAAAACGGGGTTTGATAACGATAAGCAGGCCTTGAATGGGGAAAAACTAAGATAGAAACATTTTATTTCTGGAGGTACTAATTGAAAGAAAAGTACGACATAGAATCTCTGCACCCTTTTTCGTTTGAAAGGAAGAAATTGCCCGACTTTTCTGGTTGGCTACAAAAAGGAAAAATAAATACAGTATAATTTTATTGGTATAGGCGTTTAGGCCGCCCATGTTAATTATCAGATTGTAAGCGAAT
>CAZSIK010000268.1:0-5643 GCA_964606515.1 uncultured Prolixibacteraceae bacterium | reverse complement strand
CATATAAGATGCAGGTATTTTTTTTAACTCCCGAAAAAACCTGTGATGAATTTACTATGTCGACCGGAATTTCCTGGTCACATTTTATCGAAGCAAGACGGGAGCAATTATAAAAAGCCAGGTTCCCGATATGGGTAATCGATTTAGGAATGGTGATCGAGGATAAATTCGTGGCCCACGAGAAGAATGAATTTTCAATTCGGGTAATGGTATTGGGTAAATTGACAGTAGGCAAACTTGTACACCATGAAAAAACATACTCTCCAATCGAAGTGACCGAAGTTGGAATTGTAATTGAAGTCAGTTTGCTGTTGCTGGCGAAGGCATAGTTCCCTATAGTCGTTACTGATGAGGGGATGTCAACGACTGTAAAATTGCAATCCTGAAGGGCATGATGTCCAATTGTTTTGACCGAGGAGGGGATGTTGAGGGATGAAAGCTTTGAACAATTACAAAACGTATAATCATTAATAACAGTAATTGTTGACGGGAGAATAACCGAAGATAACCCGCTGCAATAGCAAAATGCATAAGCCCCGATTGAGGTAACCTTCTCTGGGATTTCTATTGAAGTTAAACCAGTGCAATAGGTAAATGAACTTGATCCAATGGTTTTTACCAAAGGAGGAATAATCAATGAAGTTAAGCTATGGCAGTACCCAAAGGCATAATTGCCAATTGAGGTAACGGAAGCGGGAATCGTAAAAGAGGCCAGATCGTTGCACCCATTAAACAGGTAATTTTCAATTTTAGTAAGTGCAGAAGCAATGTTTGCCGATTTTAGGTGACAACACCCTTCAAAAGCATGATAGCCAATAGTAGTGACCAGTTCGGGAATGGATATGGAAACCAGTCTTTTGCAATTCTCAAAGGCGTAATTTCCGATGGTTTTTAAGGTTGCTGGGAACGAAAAGGCTGTAAAACCTATGCATCCCGAAAAAGCATTGTCTCCAATCGAGGTTAATGATGAATTATTTGTAACTGAAGTCAATCCCTTACACCCGTAAAAAGCATATTTTCCTATGCTTGTAAGCTGGGAGGGAAGGTCGATCGCGTTCAGGCTGCAGCACCCATAAAAAGCATAATCACCAATCGTGGTTACCGATGGGGAAAACAAGAACCGGGTCATATTGGTACACTTATAAAAAGCATAACTGCCCATTGAAGTTGCCGAGGCCGGAAGGACTACCGAATTCAAACTGTTCTTCCCGATAAGGCTTACCGGTATGCAAAAAGCATATTCGGGAATAACATTGGCAGGGTAAAAAATACTGTTCGTACCTTTTGTCCCAAGGGTTCCCGTGTATTCCGAAATGGTAACGCTGCTCAGATCGACGTTCGACAGGACAGGCATGTTGTCGCGCATGGTTTTAAAATCGCGGGCATCAATGATCCCTTCAAGTTTCATGTTCGAGGTGGTGTTTTTTTCATCGGCAGTCAAGGCATTGGATAAGTTTCCTGCCGAAACAACAAAAGTTTTGGGAATACCATATTGAACCACATTTATAGTTTGTGAGGGCAAACCTGTTGCTGAAATAGTTATTGTAGCTTTCCTGTCGGTGTAACTGGGATTGGCGCTTGCTGTAAAAACCAGTTTTTCGTTGTCTGTGCTGCCGGAATGGTTCACTGTAAGCCATGTTTGATCCTCGCTCAGGGACCAGGGAACGTTTGCAAAAAGGTGCAGGGAATCTATACTTCCTTCAATCGATAAAATATCGGCCCGGGTATCCGGGAGGTAAAATCCTGGTCTTTCTATAATGTTTGTAAAATCACCCCATTGATTTGAAATATCATAAAGTTCGCTGGTCATATACGGCACGTATAAGCGACAGGTGGTTTTATTGATTCCTTCAAATGCTTCGTCTGTCGTGCTTAAGTCGACAGGGGAAGGAGAATCAACATAAATGGAAGTTAATCCCGAACAATATGCAAATGCAGTACCTTCAATTTTCGTTACCGACAAGGGGATCGTAATTGAAGTCAAGCCCCTGCAATCAAAAAAAGCCCCGTATCCAATCCGTGTAACTTGGGAAGGTATTTCAATGGAAATTAACTTTTGACAGTAGGTAAAGGTATTTGATTCAATGACCGTTAGGCTTGGGGGCAAGGTTAATGAAGTGAGCTTAGTACATTGATAAAAAGCTTCATATCCGATCGAAGTTATTGTGGCAGGTATAGTGATAGACGTTAATCCGGTGCAATTGGCGAAGGCATAGTCGGAAAGTGAGGTGACCGTCGGCGGGATGCTGTAGCTTCCCGTTTTTGAAGCCGGACAGTGAATTAAAACAGTTTTTGTTTTGTTGAACAATACCCCGTCGGCACTTGAATAATTTGGGTTGTTATCGTGTACTGTAATGTCGCCTTTGCAATAGGCAAAAGCCGAAGAAGAGGCAATATTAGTTACCGACGCAGGAATGCTGATTGAATTTAAACCACTACAATACATGAAAGCTGAAGTGCCAATGGTAGTTACTAAAGAAGGAATTATTACTGTTTGTAAGTTTCGGCATCCGTTAAAGGCTAAACTCCCGATGGCGGTAAGGGATGAAGGCATTATAAAGGAAGTCAGGCTGGCTTTCCAGGCGCTTTTATTGAAAGCGCTTTCGGGAATACAATTGGCAGGGTAGTTTGTACTGTATGAACTGGTACCTGATGTGCCGGTATAGGCTGAAATGCTTGCCCCGCTCATATCGACCATTGCAATAAGCGACATGCTGTCGCGCATGGTTTTGAAATCCCTGGCATCGGCTGTACCGGTAATGGTAAGGTGGGTTATCGTGTTCTTTTCTTCGGGATTTAAGGCTTTTGAAAGACCTCCCGCGCTGATGCTGACTGTTTTTGAAACTTGGGCTTGTAAAGCAAATACAATGAAGATAAAACAGATAACTGTAATAAGTCGGTTCATAGGTTTGTCTTTTAGTGTGAACGCCACACCTGGACAATGATAAATAAAAATTAAAGACAAAAAAAATGATTGTGGGAAAAAGACCCGGAACTCATGTTCCAGGTTACAAGTTATTGGTTGCCACTACTGTCCTGAAAGTTCTGCCTGACCTACTTTATGCAGAGACTTTTCCCGATAGTACAGTTCCAATGACCTTTTTCTTTTACCTGATGAAGACCTTTTTACTAATAATATCTTCGTGGTTTTGGATTCTGAGAAAATAAAGCCCCTTGTTTAAGGTCTGCATATCAACAGTAAGGGTTCCTTTTTTATTGAAATTTTGCTTCAGGATAAGTGAACCCAAAGCATTAAACATCGATAATTCTGTTGGCCCTGTAAACCCTGGAAGCTCAACAGTAAACCTGCCACTGCTGGGATTGGGGTAAATTTTAATTGAATTATTGCTTGTCTTTTTTTCCTTCTGAATGAATGTGCCTGCCGAAAGCGATTTTTCAGGTGCGGCAACTTGTCCTGCGCCACCTTGGGGCATACCGCAATACTCGTTATCGGTAGTAATGTATGCTTGCACCTCACTGCCGGCCTGGGCATGAAAACCAGGAAGAAAGGTAATGGAGTGGCCTGCAATGAAACTGCTGTTTGAACCTTCCTGTAAAATCACAGGGAGAACAGGGTTGCCCACAGACAGATTATTTTTTGCATTGAAACAAGCCGATTCACCATTAATGACAGAGGTGTCGTTTACGGCATGATTTTCAGGGATATTGTCGAGGATGATCTGTTTGGCAATTTCGGCAAACAAACGCCAGGCAGCATAGGCTTTCAGGTTACCGTTAAGGGCATCGCTATGGGCCGCATAGCAGTCATACCAGTCTACATTCTCGGTGTGCGCATTGCGCCATTCTTCTGCCCAGTTGCCTGATGAAGTTTCGCTTTCGGCATCTTCGTAATACGAACAGTCGTCGCCGGCAAACTCAAAAAAAGTGCCGTCGGGGTTGTAGCTTTCAATGTCGGCAAAGTCGTAAAGAATTTTCTTCTCTCTCAGGCAATACCTCCTGATTGAATCGTTGGCAGCCTTGTTGTTGGCATCGTTCCAATGATCAAGGTGACCGGTCATATACACAAAATATACATTGGGGAATTTTTGCTCCAATTGGCTCATGGGACCCAAAAAATCAGAATAAAGGGTTCCTCCGGCATATTTTCCGCTAACCTGTCCGCACCAGCTCCAGAGGATTACATTGGTTTTTGAATTGTCCCCGTTGGAAAGGTAGGCATCGGTTGCATTGTACCATTCAGGAAAATACCCCACGTCGTTGGGAAGGTCCCCGTCGCGAAGGTCAAGGGCACCATCCCAGCCATCGTAGTTCCAGTTGAAAATATCCTGGGGAAGGTTCAATCCTTTTCCGCCTCCGTTGGCAAAACCAATCAGGCCGTTCATCCCAAAGATCAATTGGCTCCCATGACTGGTGTGCCCGTATACAATATGCAATTCAGATTTGGCCAGGTTAATTTCATCCTCGGTTAAGGATGTAATGTTAGTGCTGTTGTGGTTGATCACGATTTGCCCATGACAAAGCATGCCTGTAAACAGGCAAAGGATAAAGGTTAGCTTGTTTTTTAACATTTTTGGTTTTTAACAAAAATACAATCTGTATGTAAAATACCCTATAAGACCAACAAAATAAAGGTTATCTTTTGTTTGTAGGGATATTCCTAACAACCACTGGCTAAAGCCAGGAGTCTAAAGGTTGGACTTAATCATATTCCACTGGCTGAAGCCATTGGCAATTAAAATGCTCCGTTCAAGTATGGCTGTCAATGTTGTACAACTCTTGCTATGCTGCTATCAATTTCCACTGAATGAACCTATTGACGATTAAAGTGCTCCGATCAAGTATGGCTATCAATGCTTTGAAAATCTTGTTATTTTGCTATCAATTTCCACTGGATTCACAGACTGTGGACTTGAGTTTGGATTCACCGTCTGTAAAGCTCAGGGGCAAAAATTATTTAACCACTATCTTATATGTTTGTATATGCTTTTCCACTTCTAAAGTTACAAAGTAAATGCCCTTACCTAAGTGGGAAAGATCAACCGAGTGAAGGGAGCCCGGAGGCAAAGCCGATTGAAAAACAAGCGATCCGATTGTGTTGAACACCCGTATCGTGCAAGCCTCACTGTTCCCGGGCCATGAAAGCTGAAACTTACCGGTATTGGGGTTGGGAAACATCCTGACTTCATTGCGTTTATGATCTTTTCCCGCCAGAAATGAGGAACCCGATTGCGAACCCTCAACCATCATTGTTTTCTCCATACTCACTTTGATGTTGGCTGTTCCGGTGCTACAGAACTGGTTGTTTGTTGTAATCCACATCCTTGAATAATTTCCCGGGTAGGCACGGAAACCGGGTAATAACCGTATTGAATGGCCAGCAATAAGATTTGTAGTTGAACCGTTCAGGAATTTAACTGCTTGCCCATCGCCTGCCACCCATATCGTATTGTTTGCATTGTAGCATTTATTGATCCCCGATTCAACCTCGAACCCCGACAGATACAGGTCCTCAACAATCCCGTATTCATTAATGCTGATGTTGTCGAGGACCAGCTGAGATTGGTCGCTGCTGTTGTGATGACGAATAGCAAAATATAACTTAAGACCTGCACCACCTTGAATTGAATAGTAACTATTCAGCACCCTCGTTTAGGGTAGGAATACAAAAAATAAGAATCCCGA
>CAZSIK010000267.1:1377-5727 GCA_964606515.1 uncultured Prolixibacteraceae bacterium | reverse complement strand
CTTGTCGATGTCTTCTATTATAATAACAACCCAATATGGAAAACCGATGGGAAATTTTCAATAGGAGCCACTTCATTTATATCCTTATCGGCCCAATCTGCCATAACCCAGGGAATAGGGTTGGTATCGGGTTGGAATATCTTCTCAGCCAATGTAGTTCCTTCTGACAGCAACCTTCAAAACATCGTTCAACCTCTGATCAACAACAACCAATTGAAAAAGGTGATGGACGAAACGGGTAAGGTAATCGAGGACTGGGGAGCATTCGGGGGCTGGCAGAACTTAATAGGCTACCATTCTTCAACAGAGGGTTACAATATTAAGGTCTCTGAAGCCTGCACCCTTTCAGTTCAGGGACCAACCGTGGCCTTACCATTGAACATCCCACTCAATGCAGGTTGGAACATTATCGGGTACCCGGCACAATCGGCACAGGATGCAATGTTGGCAGTTCAGGCTTTGATCGATGCCGGCCAGCTTATCAAAGTAATGGACGAAACGGGCAAAAGCATCGAAGACTGGGGTAGCTTTGGCGAATGGAACAACAACATTGGCAACTTTTCTCCTGGGAAAGGGTACAAAATGAATGTATCGGAAGCTTGTACCCTCAGTATTTCAGAATCAACACTCAAATCTTCCATCATTGATAATAGGCAAACTCCTGCACAACATTTTACAACCTGTTTTCAGGGTAACGGTTTCAAACACATGAATTTCAATTTTATTAACCTTTCCTCGGCAGGACTATGCGTAGGTGATGAAATCGCCATTTACGACGGGGATCTTTGTGTGGGGGCTTTAGCTATATCACAGCAAAACAGGTTTGAAAACCGGATAAGCATTGCAGCCTCGGCTTCCGATGGCACAAACAGTTTTACCAACGGGTTCACTAAGGGAAATCCTGTATCCGTAAAAATCATCCATAAGGGAAAGTTAGTGGGAACTATCCTTTCCGATGGCAATCGTTTTGAACAAAACAGTTCACTCTTTATCAATTTTTGTTTGTCGGATCAGTTGTTTTCGGAATCTGTCGATAACTCAAGCAGGTATTTCCCCCGTTCTGTAAATTTAACTATGTCAGATCAGATGCTTTTGGAACCAGATTTTAACCAATATTCAGGATTCAATTGTTATCCCAATCCCTTTACCAACCAGCTAACGATCGACCTGAAAAATATCAGGGACAAAGAACTGGATATTGCCATTTACGATATTACCGGACGAAAAATAAAACAGGTTTACAATGGGCCAAACCTTAATCAAAACAGCTTCACCTGGAACCGCCACAACCTGTTTGGTTCAAGGGTAATCGCTGGTGTCTATTTCTGTAATGTAAACGGGATGGTTAAAAAAATAGTTTCGATTGATTAGCGATCCTAAAAACCAAAATATATGAAGACATATCTTGCAACCCTTATCCTTGTTTTGATAATTGTTGGAACAGTGAATGGGCAAACCATTCGTTTTGTAAGCCCTTCCGGGGCAGGATTAAAAAACGGTACAAGTTGGAGCCATGCATACGACAGCACCCAATTGCAAACCGCCATCGATGCAACAGGGGTTACAGAAGTATGGGTGGCTGCCGGAACCTATAAACCCACCACTGGAATAAACCGGAGCAAATATTTCCAGATGAAAAATGGTGTAGCCATTTATGGTGGCTTTGCAGGAGGTGAAACCTCGCTTGGCCAACGTAATTGGGAAATCAATCTTACCATCCTGAGCGGCGATATCGGCGTTTTAGGCGACTATTCGGATAACTCCTACCATGTTATTTACAACCCCGATCTGGATCCTGACATCAATAGCAGTGCAATACTCGATGGTTTCAATGTTTCTGCTGGTTCTGAAACTTCATTCGATGGTGGGTTTTGTAATATTTCATCCTCTCCAACACTCGCGAATTGTATAATATCAAACAATAAATATGGTGGGATTTACAATGATGAATCATCACCCACACTAACAAATTGCAAAATAATAAGCAATAGATACTATGGTATCAATAACCGTAATGGTTCGTCACCGGCAATAATTAATTGCACCCTTTCAGAAAACAGTGGCAGAGGAATTGAAAATTATAGTTATTCATCGCCAACCCTGACCAATTGTACTATTTCAAATAATTCCGGTAGCGGAGTTTATAACTCATCCAACTCATCACCAATATTGACAAACTGTACCATTTCAGAAAATTCGACTTCGTATGCAGGAGGTGGTATTTACAATTCTCAGTCTTCTCCAAGGTTAATTAACTGTTTAATTGCAAATAATTATGCAGAGGAACTTGGGGGAGGTATCTACAATTATTCCAGCTCATCGCCCATATTGACAAACTGCACCATTTCAGAAAATGTTGCCGATGAATATGGTGGCGGACTATACAATGAAAACTCATTGCCAACATTTTACAATTCTATCATCTGGGGCAACAGAGCCCTGATCAATGGCAAACAGATCCACAATTATTCGGGTACCGTTACGCTGAGTTACTCCTGTTATGGCAACGGCACGGGTGATGTTAACAATGAAGGCACCTTTTCACCCGATGCCAATTGCATTACTGCCAATCCACTGATTATTGAACCCAATAACGATTTCCGTCTTTCCGGTGGTTCACCCTGTGTCGATAAAGGCAACGATGCCCTGAACAACGAAACATGCGATATACGCGGAGTGGGTTTTGGCCGGAAGCTGCTTAAAACCGATGCAGCCCAAACAGGCCCTATCGATATGGGCGCCTATGAATACAAAAGAGAGAGCGACCCGGAAACCCCTAAGGTATTAAGGATCTATGTGAAAAGCAATACCACTGGCGCCAACGATGGCTCCAGTTGGGAAAATGCCTATACTTCGCTACAAACGGCAATTGCTGCTGCCGGGAGGTATTACGAGATATGGGTAGCGGCAGGAACCTATAAACCCACAACAGGGACCGATCGGGAAATTTCTTTCCAAATGAAAAACTTTTTAGCCGTTTATGGTGGTTTTGCCGGAACCGAAACCATTCTGAGCCAGCGAAACAGTGAAACCAATGTGACCATATTAAGTGGCGATTTAAATGGAGATGATGTGGTTACAGGGAGCGGGGAAACATTGTCGTTTTCAGGTATTTCAGAAAACAGTTACAGAGTAGTTAGACTAGAATATATAGACAACACAGCTATTCTGGATGGCTTTACCATAAAAGGAGGAAATACAACAAACAGTGGAAACATTGGATATCCAGGTGGTGGAGTGTTCATTTCTCATTCATCACTCACTCTGTCGAACTGTACCATCACTGAAAATTATTCGTATCATGATGGTGGAGGATTGGCAATAGAATTTTTTAGTTCACCGATATTAACAAACTGCATAATTTCCAGAAACAAATCTGACGGGTACCTCGACAAAGGAGGTGGATTATGTATTTACTATAGCTCATCACCAAAACTTTACAATTGCACTATTACAGGGAATAGGGATTGTGATAATGGTGGAGGAATCTATGTTGGGGAATCCTCATCACCAGTACTGACTAACTGTACTATTTCAATGAATTATGCCTCATATGGTGGGGGAATGTACAACGAATCATCCTCTCCAAAACTGATCAATTGTGCAATTGTAAACAATTCAGTTTCTCGATATGGCGGAGGGGTATACAATTACTCTTCATCACCCACAATAACCAACTGCACCCTTACAGGTAATTTCGCCCTCGATTTCGGCGGGGGTTGGTACAATACTTCTTCATCATCGCCCATACTGAACAATTCAATTGTATGGGGCAACTCCACCCTGACTAAAGGTAGCCAAATTTACAATACCTCTTCAATGGCATTGAATTACTCGTGCTATGCCAACACAACAGGCGACATTTACAATGCAGGAACCTTTTCCCCCGATGCAAATTGCATCACTGCCAACCCCAATTTCATCGATCCCAACAACGATTTTCGTATCTCGGGAAACTCGCCCTGCGCCGATGCAGGGAACAATGCACTGAACAATGAAACCACCGATTTCAGGGGGACAGGTTTTGGCCGCAAACTGTTAAAAATAGATGCTTCGCAAAGCGGTACTATCGATATGGGAGCCTTTGAATTCAACAAAGCAATCGATCCTGAAATCCCCAAGCTGTTAAGAATTTATGTGAAAAACAACGCTACCGGCGCCAACGATGGCTCGAGTTGGGCAAATGCCTATACTTCGCTGCAATCGGCAATCGTTGCTGCCGAAAGAGGTTACGAAATTTGGGTGGCAGCCGGCACCTACAAACCCACAACAGGAACCGATCGGACCATTTCGTTCAACATGAAAAGGGACTTGGCTATCTATGGAGGTTTTGATGGAACGGAAACCTCA
>CAZSIK010000267.1:0-1367 GCA_964606515.1 uncultured Prolixibacteraceae bacterium | reverse complement strand
GCAACTGGACCGCGAATGTTACCATATTGAGTGGTGATATTTACACCGAGGGTGTTAAAATTGATAATTCTTATCACGTAATTTCAAATAAGACACTGAACAATGCATCCATCCTGGATGGGTTTACCATACAAGGCGGATATGGTTCCGAATTTGGAGGAGGGATCTATAACGAAAACTCATCCTCTCCAACTCTTTCCAATCTGATTGTTACCGGGAATTCTGCCACCGATGGCGGTGGAATTTATAATAAAAGTTCCTCATCGCCGGTAATGACCAACTGTGTGGTTACATCAAATAAAGCTTCAAGCGAAGGAGGAGGAATTTATAACGAAAGTTCCTCGCCCAAATTAAGCTACTGCATCATTTCAGGAGATTCCGCTCATGCAGGGGGAGGAATGTATAATTATTCATCCTCTTCCCCTGAACTAATTAAATGCACCATTTCACAGAATACCGCTGTTTATTCTGGCGGTGGAATTTATAATCAAAGTTCATCAAATCCAACGCTTTACAGTTGTGTGATTTCAGAAAATTCATCCATTGAATATGGTGGTGGCCTATCGAATTCAAGTTCTTCACCAATACTGACCAATTGTTCAATTTCAGGGAATTCAGTAGTTAATAATGGGGGCGGGGTGTATAATTCAAATTCTGCCTCAACCACGCTGACCAATTGCACGATAGTATTAAATTCATCGAAAAAGGGTGGAGCGATCTATAACACCTACTCCTCACCAACGCTAACCAATTGTACCCTTTCGGAAAACTTTGCTAAAGATTATGGCGGGGGTATATATAATGAATCTACTGCGCAACCTAAACTGAACAATTCGATTATATGGGGCAACAGTACATTATTATTGATTGGCAACCAGATTTATAACACAGGTACATCTGCTGTATTAACCTTAAATTATTCCTGTTATGCCAACGGAACCGGCGATGTTTTTAATTCGGGAATACTCTATACCGATGCCAATAACATTACATCCAATCCTAATTTTATCGATCCCAATAACGATTTCCGCCTTGCTGATGGCTCACCCTGTGCCGATGCCGGCATCGATTCGCTGAACCATGAACCGACCGATATCCGCGGGGAAGGATTTATTCGGAAACTCTTGAAAACCGATGCCTCCCAGGCTGGACCCATCGATATGGGCGCCTATGAATACAAAAAAGGGAGCGACCCTGAAACCCCGGAGTTGTTAAGGATATATGTGAAAAACAATGCCACTGGCACCAACGATGGCTCCAGTTGGGAAAATGCATTTACTTCGCTACAACAAGCAATTACAGTTGCCGGAAAAGGTTACGAAATTTGGGTGGCAGCCGGCACCTACAAACCCACAACAGGAACCGAT
>CAZSIK010000266.1:0-5753 GCA_964606515.1 uncultured Prolixibacteraceae bacterium | reverse complement strand
TTAACCTTTACCTTGATGAATTCGGAGAGGCAAAACTTGAAATCTTCAACCTCCAGGGAAGACGTTTCTATACAAGCAATCTGATAATCGGAACGCATCGCCTGCCCATCGATTTCTTGTCGGACGGAGTGTATCTGGTAAAATTGACCCATGCAAACCAGAAGGTGAACACGACTAAAATTGTGGTTAAATAGGGGCCTTCTGCCGCAATCGGCGTGATCTGCGAGAGATTCAGGAAGGGAAAAAGGGAAAAGTCATTGGCCATTGGGAAAGGAAAAAGTCATTGGCCATTGGGGAAAAACAGGAACTACCTCGGCCGGTGTTTTTTTTGTTGTTTCCTTTGGTTCTCCAGCTAAAGCTGGAGGCAATTGATACCAGCATAGCAACAGTTGCACTATTACTAAACTGAAGCACATTAATTGCCATTTACTGGGCAACAACGATCTCTTTTTCAATCTTTTCTTTTGTAAACCTTTGTATGTCAAATTTCAATTGAATTTCAAAATCCGCGTTTCGTTCCTTACAATTTTCCCGTTTACAATTCTTGCAATATTTCTTAAAACATTCGTCTATATGCAAATTGAAAATCATATCTTCCGGGAAATTTGACCCCAATAAATTTCTTAGTTTTTCTCCTTCTTCATGGGCATCTGATAAATACAAATTCCAGGGCAACACCAAATCGCAATTTATATGAAATACATTTCCATATTTGATAAGTTTAAAATTGTGTACGTCAATCCATTTATCGGATTTGTTGTTGTCGATAAACTTGCAAAAGTTCTCAATTAATTTGAAGTCAGCCTCATCCATTAAATGTGAAGTGGTTTCTTTGAGAATTTTTATGCCCGTGACGATAATAATGGAGCCAAATATCAACGCAATTAAACTGTCTAACCAAGCTAATTCTGTGAAGTAGAGCAAAACTAAGCCAAGCACCAGGCCAATCGAAGAATAGGTGTCCGATTGTAAATGCTTCCCCCCTGAAATCAAAGCAATTGAATTGTTCTTTTTCCCAATTTTTATGCTGTACCAACCAATCAGATAATTGATTAAACCGGCAACAGCAACGATTATAATTCCGATATCCAGTTGAGAAACCTGTGTCGGGATAAATAATCGTTTAATTGCTTCGTAAATGATTATTAATCCGGCAATTATAATTAAAAATCCTTCGACCGATGCCGATAAAAACTCGGCTTTCCCATGCCCGAACGGATGGTTTTCGTCTTTTGGTTTTAAGGAGACGTATATAGCATATAAGGTGATAAAACCTGTTGTAACATTTACTGTACTTTCAAGGGCATCGGTTAATATCCCTACCGAATTGGTTAAAAAGTAGGCTATTAATTTGCCGATAAAAATTAAGAATGATGAAATTGCAATGACCCGTTGAACATTGAATTTCAGGTTTCTATTATCCGACTTTTTATTTGACGCACTATTATTAACCAATATCTTCATGATATTTCCTTTTTTTATTGATGCTCAAAATTGATAACCCACTACTTTCCATCTCGTTATGCTGAATCGGTCTTTTTCCCTGGCAATTTGATGAATTCAAGAGAAAATGGCCAGCAAAATAACATAATTGGGAAGAGCCGTCCTAATTTTTCTAAGGTTATTTTATGCAGGCCTTTCGAAGAATTCATATTCAATAGAATCGATTATTATTCTTGTATACCTTGATCGAATATAGGTTTCCCAACAGGTCTAAACCGTCTTCAGCAGAATTAATTATTATGTGGTCAGAAGTGATTTCAGCGATTTTTGTCTGGTCAATTTTATGGCTTACTATTTTCATTTAGTTGTTCTATGAAATTCAGGTAATGGATGGATTAAAATGGCACCTTAATGCCTGTTAAGATACTGTAGGTTAATAATTTATTCGGCATTAAAGGGATTTTTTCGCTTGGAATGAAATCCATGTCGCAATTGACCGATAAAAAAACGTTCTTATGCAATCTGATAACTACTCCTCCCATAAAACCAACCGATTGATTAAAGGGTTTATATAAATTAATTCCCATGGCAATTTTCGGTCTGATTATGGATTTGGGATAAATATATTCAATTTGGATCGGAAGCTTATAAATGGATTGTGGCCCATTATCTGACTGTATTCTTGAACATAACAAACCTGTTCGTAAGTATAATTTTTCATTTACACTCGGTAGCCACAGGTTGGTAATTAATCCTCCATTGAAAAAGTATTTGCTTGTTGACTTATCGATCTTTATTATCCCTGCATTAGACAAAGGCATTAATTCTTCCCCATTAAAATAGATCAGGCCAGCTAATAGTTCCGGGATTACTTTTATTGAAAATTGTCTTTTTTCATATAGGATACACTTTTCTCCATCGCAAACCGTATTATGGTAATCTTCTGCTAATTTAATCAGGTTTTTATGCTGTGGTTTTTTTACTTTTTGAACCTTTTCTTGAATATCAGGATCTTCTTGCATGAAAAAACTTAACACTCCCAGATGTTTATTTGTTGAAGAAAAATACGGTTTGTCATTAATATAAATAATTCCTTCTTTATAGGGGATTTCAGTTAATTCTGAACCTTCTTTATCAAGATAATAATGCTCTCCCTTATGATCGCGTAAATAATAAACATTCACTTTTCCCTTTATCAAATACTGCAAAAAAACTTTTTTTGAATCAACTTCTTTTGAAATATAGTACTTACTGTCGATGAAACGGAAACTAACAACATCATTGGGTGAGTATTCTTCAACAGGATGATCTGCACCTTTAAATTTACAGATCTTACCCATTAATAAATCTCCCCGGTAATCAATTTCTCCAAAAATTGTATCTCCCGAATTTTTCACAACAAAACCAGGCTTAAAATCCGTTTGGGCTTTTAATATTGAAGTTGAGAATAGAAAACCTATTATAAATAACCTGTATAATTTCATCAGTTAATAATTTTATTCTCGAAGTAAGTATGGAACTCCAAATTTTTGTAAATGACTACGATGCTCAATGGTGTTGTGAAACAATATGTTCGTTTCGTTTTGTAATTAATATTATTGCTGGGTTTAAAAATAAAAAAAAATAAATAGACTGATTTTTGATTTTACTTATAAGAATCAATTTTTTTTTTGAAAAGAAACTTTTTGTGCCGGGTTTGAATCGTTTAATGCCTGATAATAAGCCTGGTCATTAAGTTTTCAGCGTAGTTGCTAATTTTCAACAAGTAAATCCCAGAGGGCAGGTTTGAAACCTTCAGTTCGGTTTCAGCAAAGGATTCGATTTCTTTTGTCAGGAGCTGCCTTCCATTCAGTTCAGAAACCAACAACGTGGCAATCAAGCCGGGAAACATTGGGCGATAGCTCACCCTTAACACGTCACAGGCAGGAACCGGCCAGATGGTAAGCCTGTTGTTGCCTTCCATACTGATTCCCTCGATATTGGAGGCAGCGCCGATAATCTGGGCCACTTCGCCGGGCGACAGGGCATAATTGTAGATACTGAAATCGTCGATAGAACCATTGAACAAAGGATCGGGATACTGACTTCGACCGATATAGTTCAAGGCAGGCTTAAAAATCAGCCGGGCTAATCGAAATAGGATTGGATTCATCCTTTAATTTGTCGTCGACATACAAGCAAGCCATTGAACTGCCTATGGTTAAGGCCATGTGCGACCATTGTTCGACAGGCAGGGAAGGGGCGTTTGGACGTTGTTCGACGCCTCTGTTTTTGATTGCAAAGCGCAACTGTTTGCTATCGGTGCGAAGGGTTAAAAACAGGTTTTTGGCTTCGCCGTTTCCGAAATCGAACAGGCGTTGCCATACAGCTCCCCCTTTCCCGAAAACCCAGGCGACTCCCGTCGCTTGCTTTCACCAATTCCCCGCGTACCCTCTCGGCAGTGCCCCACCAAATGCCGGTCTACAAACCATATTCAACACCCACCATGGCTTCCATTACATTGTGCAGCTCATTACCCGAGGCATGATGGCCGTTGGCCCTTCCGGTTTTATAAAAATTAGCAAAATTGTCGAAGCTGCCTGCAAGTTGATGGGTATTTCCTTCATCGAGTTTGCACTTTAACTGGTTGTACCAAGGCAAGGCTTGGTCTCAGTTAAGGATATTTCCCCCTGAAATCCTGATGCGGTTGAACCGGGGGTTTTCCCCCAGTTCAATAGCAATGTTATGGAAATTGGTGAGGTTGCCCTGGCCCCAGCCATAAACAGGTTCGTTAAATGGAGCCATTGAGACCATCGTGCGGCCTTCTTCCTGAACCCTCCGGGTGGTGGCATCCATCAGTTGGGCCCAGCACTGGGCATTGCCCAAATACCATGAATGCACTGAAGGATGATCTCAATTCAGCGCCACTTTGGTTTTTGCACCAGTTAACCCGATCAGGTTCAGTCGTGAATGGAGTTCGGTAATTTGCTGCCCTTGTAGGTCGCCATCCACCAGCAGATGGGTGGGTTGAAACGAGGCCCTGAACAAGTCGACCCGATCGGCGCCCATAAAGGCAAGGCCGCACCTGGTGTTTTCTTCACTGAACAAGGTAAGGTCGAGCCCCCAGATGATGGGTTTAGGAACACCGGTATCGGTAACAGTAAAAAACACCGTGCGGTCGGGAACAGCCTGTGCCACCAGCTTACTGCTTTCAGCCGGGGTTTGGGCCTGACCTTGAACCCCAAACAAACCCAAAGTGAAAACAAGGACCAAGATGAATTGTTTATAGTTCATTGAATTGAGGATGCTCATGGTAAGACAAAGGCGGGTTTATTTGTATCGGTATCGTGTTGATTCTTTGCTACCAACAATTTAATATAAGCCATCTTCTGCCACGAAATTCGATTAACGTCCTGCTGTCGTTGATGAAAATTCCCAAAATTTTCCAAGTAATTTTTGTAAATGAAACAATTTCGGGAATAAGGTTTTGACGTGGTGCTGCTGGATTCCGTGAAAACCGCTACATTGCAAACCCCTTATTGATAACTGGTTCCTGGCATTAACCTGAAACTTCTGCTTAATATTGGTCAAGCGTACAATCAAAACCGATATCCAATCCTTATGCCTGGCTCAAGTCCCCAAGGAGCCTGCTGTACCTCATCCATTCCAATTTTAACGGTTCGGTTGGTTAATGGAACCAAGATGCTTACGTTTGGATTTATTGTAAGGTGTTTCCATAATACCCATGTATAACCTAATGGAACTCCAACAAAGAATGTGTTAAAATGTCCTTTCTGTTGATTGTGCACGGTGGTTACCTCATGCATGCTATAGAGCATTAATAACCCGGCGCTCCATCTTTTCATTTCTTTATGGGAATACAGTTCAAACCGGTATCCAAAAGCATTCAGATTATCCTGTAGAAAGGACTCATCGGTAAGATGATTGCCATTGATGTTAATATGGGCGAACAATAGAGAATGCTTGATCCGTCCTTTTCCTATATATCCACTTAAGTTTACACTGTTCCATGACCCGATTCTGGGTGCCATCAGATCGTATTCAAATCCATATTTGTATTGATTATTAGCTACATCCTGTCCGAAACCAGTTGAGGAGATAAAAATTAGAAGCATCAAACAAAATAATTTTCCGAATGCCAGCGAAATGAATTTTACTCGTTTCATAATTTTTATGTTTTTACATTTTACCAAACAATAGTAAAAATGTTTATAATAGCTTTTAACTGACAATATAATTCGGCGAACGTTGCAAAATAGTTGCCAACTCCGACTGAAACTTTTTCAAGGTAGCCTGGTCGCCTGCCTTTC
>CAZSIK010000265.1:0-5777 GCA_964606515.1 uncultured Prolixibacteraceae bacterium | reverse complement strand
TTTTTTATCCTTTTTTCTTGTTTTTCAACTATTTAATGTGCTGCGAAACTTGAGTAATAAAAAAGGCACAAAGGGCATTTTGCTATCCCTTTGCGCCTGTGAAAAATAATAGGAAGAATTAAACAAAATTGGGTTTCGGATAACCTTTAATTACACTTAGATATCGTTCAATAACTTCCATAGGAAGTTCATAATCTTGCAATTGCCCGGTAAGGTATTTTTCGTACCCTACAAGGTCCATCATGCCATTTCCACTGAAGTTGAATACGATTGATTTTTCTTTTCCTTCTTCTTTAGCTTGTTTTGCTTCACGGATTACTGAAGCAATGGCATGGGTGGTTTCCGGGGCCGGGATGATGCCTTCGGTTTTGGCGAAGAGCAAGCCCGCTTCAAAACATTCGCTTTGGTGAATGGCCTGAGCTTCCATCAGCCCGTTTTTAAGGGCTGCACTTACAAGGGGTGCCATACCGTGATATCGCAAACCCCCTGCATGGATTGGGGCTGGGATAAAAGTATGTCCTAAACTGTACATTGGTAATAGCGGGGTCAGTTTAGCCACATCGCCATGGTCGTATACAAACGGGGCTTTTGTAAGGGTTGGGCAGGAGAAAGGTTCTGCGCCAATAATGCGGATATCGGCCCCGTGAATTTTGTCGAGCATGAAGGGGAAGGAAATTCCGGCAAAGTTACTCCCCCCGCCACAGCAACCCACTACTACATCGGGTTTGTTGATCCCAAATTTGGCCAGCTGTTTCTTTACTTCCAGCCCGATAATGGTTTGGTGCAACATCACATGATTCAGAACACTGCCAAGCGAATAACGGGTTTCTCCGGTAGGATCGGTAACGGCTTGCTCGATGGCTTCTGAAATGGCAATACCTAATGAACCAGGGGTATCAGGAAACTGTTCGAGAATGGCCCTTCCTGCCTGGGTTTCGGTACTGGGGCTGGGTACACAATTAGCTCCATAGGTGTTCATCATCATTTTACGGAAAGGCTTTTGGTCGAAGCTTACCCGAACCATGAACACCTTACATTCAAGACCCAGTAAGGAACAGGCAAAGGCCAACGCGCTTCCCCACTGCCCGGCTCCGGTTTCGGTGGTAATCCTCTTGATGCCGAACTGTTTGTTATACCAGGCCTGTGCAACAGCTGTATTGGGTTTGTGGCTTCCGGCAGGGGATACACTTTCATTTTTGTAGAAGATCTTTGCCGGGGTGCCCAATGCTTCTTCCAAAGCATAAGCCCTTACCAATGGGGTTGGGCGCCAACGGACCAGCATCCCCAGAATTTCTTCGGGGATGTCGATCCATCTTTGGGTACTCACTTCCTGCTCAATAATGTTCATCGGGAATACCGGGGCTAACATTTCCGGCATAACGGGTTTCCCGTCGGGTCCAAGCGGCGGGTTAACTTTGATGTCGGCTGCCAGGTTGTACCATTGCCTGGGCATTTCGTCTTCGCTTAAAATTACTTTTTTTAATCTGGTCATACTATTTTTATTGGTTATATTAAAAAAAACAGGCCATGCTGTATGAACACAACATGGCCTGTCAACAACTATTGCAATGAATCAGATAAGGATCGGCCGACTTGACATTCCTCCAACAATCGTATGTACTGGTGTATCGTTTCATCTTATCATCTTTCCTGACTTGTAAAGCTAAATAATATTCGATAATTATCAAAAAGGACTTAAAAATCAATCAGTATTTTTCTGCTTGTTTTTTCTTTTATCAGCCTTGAGGCTGTAGGTTGAGTATATTCGTTTTTTTCTTGTAAAGCGGGATCATATAATACAGCGAGTAATTAATCCCGATGGCATTTTTGGCGCTGGCGCGACCGTAACCGGGAATGTTGTAAGGTTGCATTATTTTATCGTTTCCGGGCCAGATCATGATTTTTATTCTGGCCGACCAACCCAGGTAGAAATTATTGAACAAATTGGCCCTCATCCCTAAAGCAACTTCGGCCCAGTTAGCGCTAAGCCAGTTTCGTTCAATCGTACCGCCCTGATAATCTCTCCAGTTGGCATCCCTAACCCTGATGTTTTCTGCTTCGTGGTAAAAAGTGGTAAAGCCGTAACGCAAACCAATCAAGATTTTGTCAGTACTCCCTTCATCAAGGTGTTTCATGAAATTGTAATCAACGCCAATTCGGGTGTAACCGCCTGACGATTTATAGGAATAATTGGGAAGATCGAGGTTGGTGGTTTCTGAACCCAACTCGAAATCGACCAACATATTAGGGAGTAATTCGTAATCGGCATTGGCCTGCCAGCCAAAACGGGTGGTGTCGATAAAGGGCAGGGCAATCCGCGACAGATCGAGCCCCACCGAAATACCCTGCCATTTCTGTTGGGCCATGGCTCCAATCGACACCAGGGTCAGCAACAGACTAAAAAAATATTTTAACATTCTCCTGCTCTCCATATTCCACATACGCTTTTCTGATCCATAGCGAGTCAATTACATGTGTAGTTGTTTCGGCCCCACTTAATTCGAAAAAGAAATCAAAGCCACATTCATGCGAAATTAGCTTGAGTTCGCGGGTATAATGAAAGGTGAGGGTGTCGATCCCGATCGTGTCAAACTTCAATATAAAAACCGAAGTGTCGGATGTTTTCGATAAGGGGAGGTATATCATTTTGTAGTTGTCGCTCAATATTTTGCTTAATTGGGCGGTTTCATCCTGATTGAGGATCATTGTAGTCAATTTCTTGATGGCCGTATCTTTAACACTGATCCCGTTCGATTTATAAAAACCCGCATTAAGTTGTACCCCATCGGAATCGGAACAGGGAGGTTGTTCGCACGATACAAGTAATGCAAAACAGGCCATTAAAAAAATTATGACAGTTGTTTTACGCAACATTTTATAAATAGGTTATTGACATACAATTGTGGTCACAAACATACAAATAAGTTTTCAGCTACCCCAGGTGTTGAGATAAACTTGTTTTGGCCGATCGCTTCATTTTCCTTTTCTTTGGCACAAAATACAATTCATTATGGTCGAAGTATGTTCCATCGCCTCGGGAAGCAACGGTAACTGTTATTATGTTGGCGATCAAGAAGAAGCCATTCTTGTTGATGTTGGGATCAATTGCAAACAAATTCTTTTACGTATGGAAGAACGCAAACTTGATCCGGCAAAAATAAAGGCAATCTTTATTACCCATGAGCACATTGACCATGTAAGGGGGGCCAGGGTTTTGTCGGGGAAATTGAAAGTGCCGGTTTTTTTAACGCGTGGCACCTACAATTCGCTAACCAGGGGCTATCGTCCTGAAGTGTACCGATTTGTTAGTTCCGGAATGCCTATAGCAATTGGAACCTTGGTGGTGCATCCTTTTTTGAAAAGCCATGATGCAACTGAACCTTGTAGTTTCAGAGTTGAAATTTCAGGGCACTCGATAGGAGTAATAACTGACTTGGGGATGAATGGTCCCTTGGTCTCTGAACAGATCAATCAATGTCAAATATTGTTTCTTGAATCGAACTACGACGAAAAAAGATTGTGGGATGGGCCTTACCCCTGGCCGTTGAAAAAACGCATTGCTTCCGATTTGGGCCATCTATCGAACATGCAGGCTGCACAAATTATAGAACATCATGCAGGTAACGTACTCGACACCCTTTTTCTATCTCATTTGTCGGCCGAGAACAATACTCCCGAGTTGGCTGCCAAAGCCTTCCATCGGGTTGCTGAGAAATATAAGGTCATTGTTACCTCGAGGTACGAAGCCGGAGAAGTTTATCGTTTCGGATAGGCAAGTTTTAGTCTTTTGAAACTAAAATTTGGCTTAGCAACCTGATGTTGTTAATATTGGAATAGTCGTATTGATAAAATCCATTTTCACCTATCATGAAAAGATTCCCGCCAACGGGTATAACATCGTATGTGCTGATATCGTGAAATACAGCTAATTGAGGCAATTGCACATCAGGTTGGCTTGCATCGTATATCTTTAATCCAGCATCACCATCGCAAATAAACAACACTTGCCCATCTTTGCCTAAACCATTCGGGCCCGACATTTCGTATGTTTTTTTCAGTACTGGTTGTTTTATGTTGGAGATATCGATTACCTGGAGCATATTTTGGCTTCTGCCACAGCTATTTCCGGCATGAAGGGTGACATAGGCAAATTGTTCATCGGCAATAACCGGATCGCATGCAGTAAAATGGTTGAATTGGGAAAGGAAATTTACCGAAGGTAAATTCGTTAAGCTGTAAATGTACATTCCTTGTTGCCCCCCGATAAATAAGGTTTCCTTTAAAATGAACATCGTTTCAATGTTCCATCCTACATACAGCGAGTCGAGCAGTTTGGCCTTCCCTCCCGATTCGATTTTATAGGTTTTAAGCTTACTCTGGCCATTAAGGGTGAACAAGTAATCGCCGTATTGTCCAAACCGGGCCATTGAGCCTCCTACCCCGAAGGCTTCGCCGCTTGTTGCACTGCCCGTGGTGCTTGAATTGCCTGAATACTTAGTTGCAGCATCGTACATGTAGTCTTCCATAAAGAAAATCGGGTAATGAATCGGGGCGTAATTCACTTTCTGCCTTACTTCTTTAATTTCCCAGCCTACAACCACTCCTTTTTTTCGGTCAATTTCAGCGAGTTCATATTTTTCATCGTATTCGGGGAGCAAGTAATCGAAGGCATTGGTAATTCTTTGTTTTTCGATTGGAGCTGAAATGTTGGAAATATCCAGTACCACCAGATCAACATAGCTGTCGGCAAAAAGATAATTTTCCCTGATCACCATATCAACGGCACCTGGAATTTTTATAAAGGCTTTATATAAAGGTTGTTCAGGATTGCTGTTGTCGTAGACATGAATTCCTTTGCGTAATTCGTTAATAAAGATGAGATTATCTTTGAAATAGATTTTGCCTGGTTTTCTAAGTTCCTGTTGTTCTTCTACTGAAACGGTCGTTCTTAATGAATCGTAACTTAGATAGACCGGGCTATTGGCTGTAAATTTCACAAATGCTTCATCATTACACGAAGTCGATAACAGTACTAATGTTGTAATCAGAAAATAATAAATTTGAAAAAGAATGCTGTTTTTCATGATCCTTGGATGTATTTTGTAGTGAAGATGGGTTATGTGCTTCTATGGTTGCGTGTTTTCAACGCAACCTTTCCTTTCGGGGATGCATCTCATTAACGTTTTCATACAAATAAAATCAATGAAGCATCTTTTATTCCTTGCAATTTTTGCGTTTTTGTTTGCTGAATTCGTTCAGGCCCAATCTACTGATGAGTCTACTTCAAAAGGCAATGTTGCTATTATTTTCGAACCTGGATTGCTAATTGGTAATCCCCAAAGCATCTATCCTTTGCCTTTTTCTACCCATGTATCTTTGCTGGCTACTACCAGGTCTGGCCTTTTTTCCGGGGGCCTTGGTACGGGTGCTGAAATTATTGGCAAAACTTTTATGCCCTTGTTTGCTGATTTCAGAATTATCCCTCTTAGTACCAAACCCATATTCCTGTATGGGAAAGGTGGTTTTGCGTTCTGTACCAACCAGTCGGATCATTCAAACAACGAATCTGTTCAAAACTACTATTATTCCTATTTGCCGCAGCCCCATTATTTATACAATAATAACAAAACAAGCGGAGGATTACTTTTCGAAGGTGGAATGGGGGTGCTAATTAATCGTCCCGGCTTTAAAACCACCGTTTGTTTTGGATACAGGCACCAACAAACTCACGATGTGCTGACCCTGCAAAATGATACAAAGAAGACTTTTGAAAACCG
>CAZSIK010000264.1:0-5818 GCA_964606515.1 uncultured Prolixibacteraceae bacterium | reverse complement strand
TGATGGATAAAAGGGTGTTGCCTGTGCTGAACAGCATCAAAGGGGTGGCAAAGGTCAGTATGAGTGGGGGGCAGGCCCGCGAAATCCAGGTAAACCTTGATATGGATAAGATGCGTGCTTATGGAATTACTCCTGTTCAGGTACAAGGTTTAATTCGTGCTTCGAACCTCGATTTTCCTACCGGCAGCCTGAAAAGCAATGAAAACAATACCATTGTAAGGCTCTCAGGGAAACTCGAATCGGTTGAACAAATCAGTAACCTGGTGATCACCACGCTTCCTGCCGGAACTCAAATCAGGTTAAAAGAGGTGGCCGAGATTACCGATGCCATGAAAGATCCGGTTAAACTGGCCCGTGTAAATGGCGAGGAAGCCGTTTTGGTCAGCTTGTTGAAACAGGGCGATGCCAATGCCATCGAGGTAAGTGATAAGGTAAGGGAAGCAATTACCGAACTCGAAACAGAATACAGTGATGAAGGCCTGAAGATTGAAATCGTTCAGGATTCGACCGACTTCACACGCCAGTCGATCAACTCGGTGTTGATGGACTTGCTGTTGATCGTAATTCTGGTAACCCTTGTGATGCTCTTTTTCCTTCATAGTTTCCGGAATGCTTTGATCGTAATGACCGTAGTGCCGGTTTCGCTGATTTCGACCTTCATCGGAATGCAAATCCTCGATTTTTCGCTTAACCTGATGTCGTTGCTGGGGCTTTCGCTTGTAATCGGGGTGCTGGTCGACGATGCCATTGTAGTAATCGAAAATGTTTACCGTCATATTGAAATGGGTAAAAACAGGGTAAGGGCCACTTTCGATGCCATGAAAGAAATTGGCTTTGTGGTGATTTCAACAACAGTGGTTCTTGTCGTGGTATTTTTACCGGTCGCGCTTACCAATACTTTGGTGTCTGATATCCTGCGTCAGTTTTCGATTGTGATTGTAATCGCCACCATCATCAGTACTTTGGCTGCATTAACCCTTACCCCGATGCTGACTTCGCGTTTTGGAAAGGTCACCCGTTTATCGAACCAGGGAGTTTTTGGCAAAATACTGTATGCCTTCGAAAAGATGATCGAACAGTTTAGTAACTGGATTTCCGGTTTATTGGATTGGTCGCTTAACCATAAACGATGGGTAGGGCTTGCTGTTATCGCCATGTCCATTGCTGTTTTTTCACTTTTTCCACTGGGGTACATTGGTTTCGAGTTTTTGCCCAATGTCGACAGGGGTGAGTTTGTGGTGCAGCTCGAGATGCCCAAAGACATCTCGATTGAAGAGTCGAATGCAATGGTACGCAAGGCTGAAGACTGGATCAGGAGTAATCCTGTTGTTGAAACGGTGATTACCACAGTAGGGAGCACCAGCGACAATACGCAAAGTTCCCGGGGGATTGCTTACCTGGCTGAAATGAATGTGAAACTGGTGCCAAGGGAACAACGTTCGGTCGACACCCGGCAATTTACTACCGAAATAAAGCAACCCATGAAGGAGTTGCTGACCGATGCCAAAGTAAAAATTTTTAATGTGGCCCTTACCGGTGAAGCTTCAAAAGCCGCTGTCGAATATGTTATCAGTGGTACCAACTCCGACTCCCTGATGGCTTTTGCCCAGCGAGCGCTCAGTATCATGCGGAATATTCCAGGGACCATGCAACAGGAGTTGTCGGTCGAAAGCGGCACACCCGAAATTTCAGTTAACATCGACCGGGATAAGCTGTCGGCTCTGGGGTTAACCATGGATAACGTGGGATTAACCATGCAAATGGTTTTCCAGGGCAACAACACCCTGAAATATACCGAGAACAATCAGGAATACGATATCAACATCAGGGCCGACCGGGCTTTCCGGCAACAAGCCGACGATGTTGAAGGGATTACCTTTGTCAACAACCGGGGAGAATCGATCCGTCTCGATCAGTTTGCTACGGTTCGGCTTAGTACGGGTCCCAATAAACTTGAACGGTACAACCGCAATAGCTCGGTTACCATCAGGACCCAGGTGCTGGGTACCACATCGGGAACGGTTTCGTCTTTGTTCCTAAGTGAGATTGAAAAAATGGGTCAACCCAAAGGGATTAAAATACAGGCAACGGGCGATGTAAAATCAATGGCCGATTCGATGAGTGTGTTAATGGCCGCTTTGTTGCTTTCGGTGGTGCTGATATACCTTTCGATGGTGGTTTTGTACAACAATTGGATCGATCCCATGGTTGTTATGTTCTCCATTCCGTTGTCGATCTTGGGTGCTTTCCTGGCTTTGGCGCTTACCAATACCCCCATGAGCATTTATGGTATGTTGGGTTTGGTAATGCTAATTGGGTTGGTAGCCAAGAATGCCATTTTACTGGTCGACTTTGCCAACGATGCCCTCAAACAAGGAAAATCGGTTAACGACGCCTTGATCGGAGCAGTTCAGATCCGTACCCGTCCTATTTTAATGACTGCACTTTCGACCATTATAGGGATGTTGCCGGTTGCTTTGGCCACCGGTTCAGGTGCTGAACTGAGAAATGGCATGGCATGGGTCATCATTGGAGGTATGGCTTTGTCGACCTTCCTTTCTTTGATTGTGGTTCCGGTTGTTTTCAGGATCTTCCATTCTGGAAAAAGAAAAAAATCGGTTATTGATATCGAAAAATTGATGTACGAAGATATTCAGGTGAATTCTTAGACAGTCGTTGTTTATTCTTTGGTTTTTTTCTAAATTTCATGAATTGTCTATTCAATATGAAGACTTCATGAAATTAAAGGAATTAAGGCTTTCGATACGAAATAAGCTGATCGATGCAGCCATAATTGCTGCATCGATCTTTTTTATCCCGGCACTTATTATGTCGTTCAGGAATGCTTTCGATCTTGGCATCAACCTTCAGATGGTAGTTTACCTCATTTGCACCGCGATGCTTTATGTTTTGCTTTGGTTCAGGAAGAAGGTAAAGCTTGAGATAAAAGTGCACCTGTTTCTGAGTATGTTCATGGTAGTAGCCTGGGGGGCGCTGTTGAATTACAAATTGGCCGGTGCCTTTTATTTCATGCTGATTGGGGTGGTGGTGGCCTCGTTGGTGCTGGGGCGCAAAACTGGCATTTTATACACCCTGCTTTTCATGGTCGGATATATCGCATTGGCAGTGTTACACGGTGAAAAAGCAATTCCGGTTGAGGTGGATTTTAACCAGTTTTTGGGAAATCCCGAAATTTGGATACACCGTGGCCTTGGGATCATCTTTGCATCAGCTATCATCATTTTTCTATCTGGTTTATATGAAAAACTCTTCTTTGATTCGCTCAGTACGGCCGAAATAAAATCGCTGGAATACGAGGAAGCCTTAAAACATCTTAAGTTTTCTGAAAAACGGTTTCGCTTGTTCATGGACCATTATCCCCATCCGATTGCAATTAAAAACGAGAAACTGAATTATGTTTACCGGAATAAAGCAGGAAGAGAAGACTTTTCATCCCCAAGCCCCGATCAGGTCATCCTTGATGAATTTAAGGAAAAAGTCGAAGAAGCCGATCGTAACGTATTGCAGAGCCAGAAATACAACGAACTGGATATTGAAAACGTAAGCCCCAGCGGCAATAAGGCCTCCTTCCGTTTAATTCAGTTTCCTTTGCCCGGGCCCGAAGGGGAAAAACTCATCGGCAGCATCACCCTCGACACTACCGAGCAAAAGAGAATGGAACAAATGCTCGAACAGAGCGAAATAAAATACCGTTCCATTATCGAGGGAAGCCTCGATGGTTTCGTACTTTTCGATACCCATTTTGCAATCCTTGAAGTGAACCAGAGCTTTCTGGCTATGACCGGATTCAGCATGGAAGAACTTCAAACTTTAAAAATTGGAGAACTCTTTACAGGGCAATCTTTTGAAATGAAAAACCTTGCTTTAACCATTTTAAATGCTGAAGAAAACTGGAATTCAGGGGTTTTTGAACTCGACCTGATGAGAAGGGAAAAGACGAGCATCCCTGTTGAAATTAATTTACATAAGCTTTCCAAAATGGAACAGGCTGCTTGCTGGGCCGTGGTGCGCGATATTACCGAGCGCAAACAGATGGATATGAAACTGTTTCAGGGAATTATCAATTCAGAAGAAAAAGAACGCGAACGCTATGCCCGTGAATTGCATGATGGACTAGGCCCCTTGCTTTCGACCTGCAACATTTACCTACATGCTTTGGCTGGAGATAAAGATACTACGAAACACCCCGAGTATATAAAACGTGCAAGTGCTTTGCTGAATGATGCTTACTTGAGTATCAAGGAAATATCGAACAATATGAGCCCCGATATCCTGAAAAAGTACGGATTGGTGCAAGCGGTTCGGTCTTTTATCGAGAAACTATCCAGTTTGGAAGGAATTGAAGTCAAGCTGAAAACAAATCTTGAATCCAGGCTCCCCGAGTTGATCGAATTCACTATTTTTAGAACCTTAATCGAGTTGATCAATAATTCGGTGAAACATTCGGGGTGTAGCGAAATGGCTATTGAAGTTGAAAAGGGCAGCGATGAGCTGGTAGTACATTATTCCGACAATGGCAAAGGCTTTGACTACATCGGGGCCATTGCCTCGGGTAAGGGATTTGGCTTGTTGAACCTCGAAAACAGGGTAAGGAAAATAGGGGGCGATTACCAATTCATTTCCCGGCCAGGAAAGGGGGTAGAAGTATTGATTCATTTTAAAAACCAAACAGGATGATCCGTATCGTAATTGTTGAAGATTTGCCCCTTGTATTGGAAGGGCTTAAGGTATTGATTAACCAGATCGACGATTTTACCATTGTAGGTGAATACGCCAATGGGAAACTTTTTGTCGATGACCTTGCCAAAATTAATGCCGATATCGTGCTTACCGACATCAACATGCCGGTGATGGACGGGATTACTGCCACCAACATCGCGATGGGCCTGAAACCCGAGTTGAAAATTATTGCCCTCTCGATGTATAACGACCGTAAGTATTACTACGAAATGGTAACTGCCGGGGCTAAAGGATTTGTGCTGAAACAGTCGCACGTGAACGAGCTTGAAGCTGCCATTAAGGCCGTGTACCAAGGGGAACTGTTCTTTTCGCCTGAATTGCTTCGTGGGGTAATCCTCGACATTCAAAAGATCGAATCAAAATTGATCGATGAAAAAAAGGAGTACCTGAAGCTAGGCGAAAAAGAGATGGGTTTCCTTCGCCTGATTTGCCAGGGTTTGACTAATAAGGAGCTTTCTGATAAGTTATTTGTTAGTGTCAGAACTATTGAAAGCATGAAATCAAAATTAATGCTGAAAACCAACACGAAAAACAACGCAGGTTTAATCATCTGGGCCATCAAAAACAAGATCATCTCCATTTAAATAACGTATAAACCCATGTGGAAAACCACATAAAAATACCGTGAAATCATCATTTTTTATTGTTGAAAACCAAACAGTAAGCTGCCTGGCCCTTCTTATATTTGTATTGGAAAAAGAGAAAGAAAATGAAATACCAGGGAACCATAAAGCTGATCATTGCCGACGAAAGCGCTGCTTTTGCCGAAGCACTGAAAGTGGTTTTGCCTGCTGAGGAATTCGAGGTTATCGAAATTTGCAAGGAAGGAGAAGAGGTATTGAAGTCGCTTCAGTTGTATCGGGCCGATGTGGTTTTGCTTGAGATTAAGTTGCCCCTTCTGAAAGAATTGAAGATGGCTCAAAGGCTTCATTTTCAGTTTCCTGACTTGTTGTTGATCGCGATTACCTTGCACACCGAGAAAATTATTGTCAACGAAATTTTTGCTGCCGGTTGCGATGGGTATGTTTTTAAGCCCGAAGCATCGCTAAAATTACAG
>CAZSIK010000263.1:0-5866 GCA_964606515.1 uncultured Prolixibacteraceae bacterium | reverse complement strand
TATTTTGTTTATTGTGAAAAATGAGCCCTTTGTGGTACTGTTTGGCCTATCGGGCGAGTACAAGGGACTCTATAAGCAAGATAGTGTATCTTAGTGGGTTGAAATTATCGAATCGAATGACCTTTTACGGCTTCGCCCCGTCAGTCAAAATGAATTTGCTCCGACAAGTCTTTTTTTCGTTGGTTTAGATTGCAATTAATCACCTGTAGAAACGTTGAACATGCAATGCTAAACATGAGCAGCAAAAATACTCAAAAAACAATATACTGTAACGAAACTGAACTGTTTTTTTACTCAGTTTTTGGGAAAATGTACCTAAGCTAGTGGAATGCCTTACTACACTCTATGAAGGGAGCATTGAAAGAGAAGATTTGAATTGAAGCTGCACTATGTTAATTTATTTATGTGGGGCATAAAGGACACTCATGACTTACACTTTTTAGTTAATAATTAGTTCATCAACAAGTTTTTCGGGTTGGGGAATGGAAACATAAAACTTGGATCCGAAATCGGGTTGGCTTTCTACCCAGATTTTTCCCTGGTGGTAATCGATAAAGTCCTTGCAGAGAATCAGCCCCAAACCTGTGCCTTTCTCATCGTGGGTACCGGTCCGTTTGGCCGAAGCATCGATGCGGAACAGCTTTTCTGTCATTTTTTTGCTGATGCCAATGCCATTGTCTTCAATACACACGATAAGCACCTTGTCTTCGATCTTGGAGCTGATCATCACAAAGCCTTCGCTTGGGGTGAATTTGATCGCGTTGCTGATCAGGTTGCGTATGATGGTGTCGAACATAGCCCTGTCGGCATTTACAATGGTTTCAGGTGACACATTGTTAATCAATTGGATTTCTTTTTTTTGTGCAGTACATTGATTTAGCAAAAGTACATGAGAAACCAAGGAATACAGGTTGAAAGGATGGGGTGTAAAGTTCAGCCCCTGAGTTTGAGATTGAGACCAGGTGAGCAGGTTTTCGAAAAAATGATGAACAATTTTACAAGAATTGTAGACCTCAAATGCACTCTCTTTTCGTTGAATTTCAGAATATTGATCGTGCTTTATGTACAGCAGTTCGGCGAAGCCCAAGACCGATTGAAACGGGTTGCGAACATCGTGGGCAAGAATTGAAATGAACTGGTTTTTTTCCTTGATGTTCTTTTTCAGTTCGTTTTCCGATTGCATCAATTTTTGGTTCATCTCCTTCATTTCTTGGTTCAGGGTGTGTAGGAGTTGGTTTTGTGATTCGATGTGCCTGTTTTGTTCCTTAAGTTCAAGATTGGCTTTGCGTTTTTGCCCGAGCTGGAAAAAAAACGTGATGGCAAACGAAACTATGATCAACGAAACCAACATACCCATGAACAACAAGCGCCGGTTGAGCTTGATAATGGTTTCGTTTCGTTGGTTCTGCGCCTTTAGGGCCTCAATTTCGTTCTCTTTCTGCCGGGTGTCGAAAAGGGTTTCCATCTCGACCAGTTGTTGTTGTTTTTGCAGGTCAAACAAGGAATCGTTCAGCTCCTTATAACGAACATGGTAAAGATAAGCCTCCTTATATCTTTCTTGTTGAAACTCGAGACCGGAAAATTCTTTATACGATTCGAGCAGGATCTGCGAGTGGCTTTCGTGGGTACATTGTTCGATGGTCTCAATGAGTTTGGAGCGCGCTTCGCTGATCCTGCCCAACTTGTTCAGTACCTTGGCAATTCCCAACTGACTGCTGAGAATCCCGATGTCGTACTCCTTCTTGATAAATCCTTCGAGCGATCTGTTCAGGTAAACAAGGGCCGAATCGTATTCGCCTCTTTTGATAAACAAGTCGCCAAGGTTGTTTTGAACAAACGAGAGGTTGAATGTATTGTTTGATTTTTGATAGATATGGGCAGCCTGTGTATAATAAGTCTTCGACTTTTCGAAATTTCTCAAGTTGGAATAGGTTATTCCCAAAGTGTTAAGAAGCGCCCCTAAAATTACGGAATCTTTTACCTCGCGGGCCAGGGCAATGGCCTTGGGTGAATAAGCAATCACCTTACCAAATTCTTCTATTTCCATCAGAAGGTTGGTGATGTTCAGTAACACGGTAAGCATCTCTCCTTTCATCAGCGGGCCAAGAGGGGGATAATGACTGAGTTCGTCGAACAGTTCAATGTATTCCGACAAGGCTTTGTCGTACTGCTTGTTGAGATGATGAATCAGGCTGATGCTGCTTTTTGTTCGGGTGATTAATAAGGTGTCGTGGAGCAACTCGAAGCGGTGAAGGTTTTCGATGTATTGACTGATGGCTTCGGGAAAGCGGTTGGTCGAGTAGTAATAATCGGCCAGATAGTGACAGGAGTAGGCCAACAGTTTCTGATTGCCCTGGTCCTGACTTAATTGTATGCACTCTTTCAACACAGGCTCAAGCTGCTTGAAATTCCTTTGCTTGAGACGGTCGACGGCCCAATCGACCAGGCTGGCAGGATCATAAACATTGATATCTGCGGGGAGTTCCGTACGGAGGGAGTCGTGCAGTCCCATACTCGTTTTGCACAAATGAAACAAAACAAGAACGACAAAGAGGAGTTTGTACATCTTGGTCAGCTTTAGGTTAACAATCGGAATTTCAGTAGGGTAGTCTTAAGGTGTTGAATTGTGTAACACAAGAGTTTGTTATTTGTTCAATAGAGAGGGGGAAAAGTTTATAGAGTTCATAAAGTTCATGAGTTCATAAAGTTCATAAAGCTCATGAGTTCATAAAGTTCATGAGTTCATCAGTGAAGAAGTGCTGAGTTCAAAGTGCTGGATCGGGAAATTTCATCCTAAGCACTTTTTTCTCAGCACTTTTCATTAACGTGTTTGTTTGTCAGCGATTAAAAGCATCTTGCGATACGAAAACGCGCGAAAATAAATCGGGATCGTTGAAAAAAGTTTCTGGATTCAGCGAACTCCCTATTATTGTTCCCCCCTGATCATAAGCAGTGAGCACGATAGGGGCAGGCAGGTTATTCCCTTCGATGGTCAACGAACAAATGGGATTTGAAGCTTCTTTCGATAACGATAGCTCCCGTGAGCTGAGCTTGCTTATCGTTTTCAGGTAAGCGGCAAGCTCTGACGAATCGGCAAGCTCTTGCCCGATGCGCCATACTCCGTTTTCGCTTTGTAGCACGAACGAGCTGTCGCCAGGATAGGCAAACGAAAGGCGCATCCACTGTTCGGACGGGCTGTCGACCAGGGTGTTGTTGCGCAGATCGGCCAACTCCTTGTTGAAGGTCATCGAAAGGAAACCTTCCACGGTGTAGGTTTTATTGTCGCCCGACAGCCGTACATAAGTGTTCAAAGTTTGTGGCGGGAGGTATTGAATTTTCCCAATATATAAGTCTGCCACTTTTTTCTTTCCGGTGTACACTTCAACATGGGTCGACAGCGAATCGCTCACTTCAAACTGGTTCCATGCATTGCTTTGGTTTCCAGCTAGTCCGTTTGCCTTAAGCTCTTGAATCTCGCCAATCATTGCAACAAGCGCTTCTGTATTGGCTCTGTACGAAACGTTGCGGTACCAAACGAGCCACTGGTCGTCATGGCGCTCCATGCGGAGGGGTTCCCCGTTCATTTGTCTGGACCTTAGGCTCAATGAAGTAACTTCGTCGGGCGAAAAATGGATTAATCTGGTCTTAAACGATTGATCACCTTTCCTGTTTCTGAGCACTTCGCTGCCTGCAAGAAAAACCAGCAACAGCACAAAGGCTGAAAGCACGTATTTTAGTTTTATCCTTTGAAGCATCAAACGTGTCTTTTAGAGGTAATATTCTTGCATGCGTTTCACCCGTTTCATCCGGTTTTGCTGGTTTCGAAATACCCCAAACCCGATGATCAGCAATATAGGCAGAAGGAAATTCAGGTATTTAAGGAAACTTTTACGGCCGTCGTCGATCTGATCGAGTGGGCGGTTGATGATTCCTTTGGTACGCAAGGAAATCAGACCGGTATCGTCTGAAAGCCAGTCGATGGAGTTGACCATCAAATTCACATTATCGGGATTGATTTGCTTGGTTTGCTGGCCTTCGCCGTTAATGGCAAAATCGCCATCACCAATTACCACCATCCTCGAATGGCGGCTCCCCACGATTGATCCTTCGACCGAAGCGGCCACGGTTTGGCCGGGCAGGGTATAATCGCGTTCCGACCAGCGTTTATTGATGTCGAAATAGAGAGGCAGCATCATCGTGCCCGAGTGTTCCGACGACAGGGCTATGGGCCTGAAATGAAGCGAGGTATCGCCGGTGAAAGTGATTGGGCTGGCAAATTGTAGGATCACGGTTTCGATGCCCTTGCCGGCAGGATGGTTGCCAAAATTGTTGATCATCGGCAGGTATGGAAATTTCACCTGTGATTGAATGTTGAAATATCCTTGCTGCTGCATTACAGTAACGCTGCCGCAATTGGCATCAATCAGGAATTTGTTTTCAACCCTGATGCCTTTTCCTTCCAGCCAATTTTCAAGACCAGTACTCACTTCGTACCCGGTAGCATTGCTCAGGTCGCCATCGACACGGTTCATCGCGATATAGAGGTTGCCCCCGTTGGCAAGATATTGGTCCAAAAGCATGAGCTGCTCTATGGGAATGGAATCGCGGGGAGCTATCATTGTCAGGGTTTTGTACTTGTCGAGACGGGGCATTTCACCCAGGTTAACCGGTTCGACCTGATACAGCACGTGTAAGGATTGAATTGCCTGTTGCATCGATTGAATGGAAGGTTGTCCGTTTCCCTGGATAACGCCGATAAGCGGTTTGTTATCGATGCTCACTTTTTTGATCGACGACGAGAGGGCATATTCCATGGCTGAACCCGGTTGGATAAAGGGGATAACCTCCGATTTGCCATTGTATTGGATTACTGCGCCGAGGTAGGCTTTTTTCTGCACCGATTCGTCTTTTTCCCTTACGTTGATGATAACCGGCGAAATACCTGCCTTCATGGCCTTTTGTTCGTTTTCCTCATCCTTGTTGGGATTGATGAATTCATAAACTACCTGTCCCTTCGAGGCATTTGTATATTCGGTAAGCAGATCTTTGAACTCGCTTCTGATTTGGGTTATGTTTGCCGGAAGTCCTTCTGAAAAATAAGCAGTTACCGTAACCGGATTCTCCAACTTTCTTACAATGTCTTTGGTTGCCTTGCTCAGGGTATAACGTTGGTCGGAAGTGAAATCGAGACGGGCAAAATAACGAACCGACAAAATATTGAGTAAAATAATGATTCCTGCAACGATGAGCAGGCTTGCTGCGATTGAATTTTTCTTCTTCATTTCCAATTTGGTTTTGAGGGTTAATTACGTTTCGACAAGGCCGTTTCGGCACCCAGAAGTCCAAGGAAAGCGATGGAAAGGAAGTAAATCAGGTCTTTTGAATCGAGTACTCCCCTGGAAATAGAGTCGAAATGGGTCGACATGCTTAAATAATGAAACACCGAGCTCATGATTCCCGACATGCCCGAAGCCAGCACATCACTGAGGATATGGAAGAACAAGCCAATAAGCAAAGCCAGGAGAAAAGAAACGATCTGGTTGTTGCTGAGGCTGCTGGTAAAGATGCCGATGCCAATGTACGAGGCACTCATCAGTAAAAGGCCTAGGTAGCCAAGCCAAACTGAGCCATGGTCGATTGGTCCCAGCGACCAAACGGTAAAATAATAGGGCAAGGTAAGCACCAGTGCGATCAGGATCAGGAGCAAGGTTGATAGGAATTTTCCGCTTACCACCTGCCATTCGGTAATGGGCTTGGAAAGCAGCATCTCGATGGTGCCGGTTTTTCGTTCCTCGGCAATCTGCCTCATGGTCAGGGCGGGGATAAAGAAAAACAAGGTCCAGTAGGCAATGCCGAAAAACGATTG
>CAZSIK010000262.1:0-5877 GCA_964606515.1 uncultured Prolixibacteraceae bacterium | reverse complement strand
AACTGCCATTAGCTGGTCGTATTATGGCGATCGGGCGGTTACTTATTTGTTCGGGGTGAGCAAAGTATTCCTGTTCAGGATCGTTTATGTTTTAGGTTTTTTCTTTGCCGCCTTTGTCGACACCACGATTGTTTGGATCTTTTCAGGAATTACAATTGCCGTCATGACCATCCCCAACTTGCTGGGTATCCTTTTTTTATCGAAAGAAATGAAAAATGAAGTCAAACTGTTTTGGAAGGAATATACCCAACGGTTTCCCAACGAGAAGGCACCCAAATCTTGAACTGGAAAATTTTATCAATTCAAACTGATATTATGCACAATTTGCTTATTTTTCAGCCATCAAATTTTTCAAAAAAAAACTGATTTTTCATGTACGAGATTGGAAAACTTAACTTGCTGATTGCCGAGGACAACCCAATCAATGCCAAGGTTGCTGAATTTACTTTTGCCTCAATTGCGTCTCATATCGAAATTGTTGATAATGGCGAAGCTGTAGTCGACAAGTTCCTTAACGGAAGCTTCGATATGATCTTCATGGATGTGAAAATGCCCCGCATGGATGGCCTTGAGGCAACACGAAAAATCAGGGAAATTGAATCTGATAGAGGCAATGGAATCCGAATTCCGATTATCGCCCTTACTGCCAATAATCAGTACGAACAAATTGAAGAATGTCTTCAGAACGGGATGGATGCTTTTCTTGCCAAACCCATGAAAACAGATGATATCATCAGGGTAATCAATGAACTGAGCTGATCGTTTTGTTTCTTGTTGAAATGTGGCTTACTTTGCAGAAAAAAATAGGATGCCGGCCATTTATCCCGAAAATTTTGAACAGAAAATAGGCTTCGACAAAATCCGCCAAATGCTGGTGAACTCCTGCCTGAGCGAAATGGGCAAGGAAGAAGTAGAATCCTTATCGTTTTCCTCAACTTTCAACATCATTGAACAGGAAACCACGCTGGCAGTCGAATTTCTTAGAATTGTCCGTGAACAAAATAATTTTCCTACCAGCAATTATCACGACCTGAGGGCTTCCCTTCAAAAAATACGCATCGAAGGTACTTATCTCGAAGTGCAGGAAGTATTCGACCTTAAGCGCTCGGTCGAGGCACTACAGTCGATTGTTTCCTTCTTCAGGGCCACAAAGGAAAACGATTTCCCAGGCCTAAAAGCGATTGTATCGGGCATTGCCAATTTCTCGTTTCTCATTAAAGAAATCGACCGTATTTTAACCAAGCATGGCACGGTAAAAGACCATGCTTCACCCGAGTTGCACGACATCAGGTCAGGGATTTTGTCCATTCAGGGAAGCATTAATAAGAAAATGCAATCCATCATCAGGCAACTTCAGGCTGAAGGGGTAGTCGAAGACGACACCACGGTCGCCATCCGCGACGGTCGCCCGGTAATACCGGTGGCCTCGGCCAACAAGAAGAAGCTGAACGGGATCGTGCACGATGAGTCGGCAACGGGAAAAACTTCCTTTATCGAACCTGCCGAAATCGTGGAGATGAACAACCGCCTCCGTGAATTGATGAACGCCGAAAGAAGGGAAATCATTAAAATACTGCTGGCTTTTACGGTTCAACTGAAACCCTACTACGATGACTTGGTCAACTCGTATCAGGTAATGGGAAGAATCGATTTTATCAGAAGCAAAGCTTTGTTGGCCAATATGTTCGACTGTTCAAAACCCAATTTGAAGCCCTTCCCCTTTTTCGATTGGTACCATGCGCGGCATCCCATTTTGATGCAGGCGCTAAAAAAAGAAGCCCGGGAAGCTGTTCCCCTCAACCTTAGGCTCGACGATCCCAACCGCATTTTGTTGATCTCGGGGCCCAATGCCGGGGGAAAATCGGTTTGCCTGAAAACGGTCGGATTGCTCCAATACATGCTACAATGTGGTTTGTTGCTGCCTATGGCCGAAGGTTCCTCAATGGGGATTTTCGACCACATTTTCATCGATATCGGCGACGAACAATCGCTCGAAAACGACCTGAGCACTTATTCCTCTCATTTGCTGAACATGAAGTTTTTTACCCGCCACTGCAATTCCAAATCCCTGGTGCTGATCGATGAATTCGGTACCGGAACCGAACCCATGCTGGGCGGGGCCATTGCCGAAGCGGTGCTTAACCGCTTAAATTCGCTGGAAACGTTTGGTGTCATCACCACCCATTATACCAATCTGAAACATTTTGGATCTTCAACAAAAGGAATTGTTAATGGCGCTATGTTGTACGACACCAACGGGATGCGGCCGCTATTCCAGTTGCAGATCGGAAAGCCGGGAAGCTCGTTTGCCTTCGAAATTGCCCGAAAGATTGGTCTGGATCCGCAAATTCTTCAGGAAGCCACCGATAAATTGGGCAAGGAACACATCGACTACGACAAACACCTGCGCGAGATTGTACGCGATAAACAATACTGGGAAAACAAAAGACTCAAAATACGACAGACAGAAAAAACGCTTGAAGAACTCAGCCAAAATTACCACGACGAGCTGAGCCAGGTGAAACAACAAAAAAAGGAAATTCTGGCACAGGCAAAAGATGAAGCCAAAAGGATAGTAGCAGAAGCAAATAAGATAGTTGAAAATACCATCAGGGAAATACGCGAGAATCAGGCAGATAAAGACAGAACAAAGGATATCCGAAAAAAACTGACCGAGTTTAAGGAAGAGGTCGAAAAAATCGATCCAGAACAAGATCTCCGGGTGAAAAAGGAAATGGATAAAGTGCTGAACCGGCAGTTGAACAAGGGTAAAAAGAAAGAGAAAGCAGATCAAAAACTTCCTCAGAAAGCCGAAAAACCTAAAGTGCCGGTATATTCTCCCGGTGATAAAGTAAGGCTCAAAAACAGTCAGGGCATTGCCGAGGTAATCGATTCCGACGGGCATAAGGTAGCTTTGGCCTTGGGCAACATTATTTCCACCGTTACCATCGACAAAATCGAAGCGGTTTCGGGCAACGAAATTAAGCGCCAGGAACAGGAACTAAGGATGAAGCCTAAAGCCGACTCGCTAAAGCGAACCAACGAACTGCGCGAAAAGAAACTGAACTTCAAACCCGACATTGATATCCGTGGCCAACGGGCTGAAGAAGCCATTTCGAACATCCAGGCCTTTATCGATGATGCTTATGTAACCGGAACCAAGAACCTGCGCATTTTGCACGGGAAGGGCTATGGCATCCTGAAGGAAGTGATCAGGCAATACCTGAAAGCCGAACCGGTGGTTAAATCCTTTCGCGACGAACATGTACAATTGGGTGGGGCCGGCATTACCATTGTAGAATTAGAATAAAAAAAGATGAAATCAGTAAAGTTAACTCAATTGCGTCAGCTTAACGTTTTAGACGTTGCCGAACCGCAGATTGTTCAGCCCAACGAGGTGAAGATAAAAATGGTGGTGATGGGCGTGTGTGGCTCCGACATCCATTATTTTACCGATGGGGCTATAGGCACCCAAATTGTGGAATATCCTTTTGCCGTGGGGCACGAAGGGGCAGGTGTCGTTGTTGAAGTGGGCCGGGCTGTAAAATCTGTTAAACCGGGCGACCGCATCGCTATCGAGCCGGCCATGAGCTGTGGCGTTTGCGACCAGTGCCTTGCCGGTCGACCCCACACTTGCAGGAAAATCAAATTTTTAGGTTGTCCGGGTCAGGCCGAAGGTTTGATGAGCGAGTACATCGTGATGCCCGAAGAAAGTTGTGTGAGAATACCCGATGAACTGAGTTTCGACGAAGCCACCATTACTGAGCCACTTGCTATTGGCATTTATGCCGTGAAACGTTCGCTGCTGAATCCCGGTGATACCATAGGCATTCTGGGGATGGGCCCCATTGGCCAGAGCGTGATGGCACCTGCCAGGCTAAGGGGAGCTTCAACAATTTATTGTACCGAGAAAATCGATGAGCGGGTAGAGCTTGCCCGGAAAAACGGTGCCGATTGGGTGGAAAACCCTTTGAAAAAGGATGTCGTCAAGGATGTTCTTCTACAGGAACCCTTAGCCCTCGACATTGTCTTCGAATGCAGCGGAACTGCCGAAGCGCTTGAGCAGTCGGTGCACCTGATCAAACCCGGAGGAAAACTGGTAATCGTGGGCATCCCGCCAACCAATACCATTCAGCTCGACATCAACTTGTTGCGCCGAAACGAGATCACCGTAATCAACGTACGCCGCCAGAACCATTGTGTTCACGAGGCTATCGACCTGCTTGCTTCAGGAAAAATCGACGTTTCGAACTGGGTTACCCACCGCTTCAGCCTCGACCGCTCGCAGGAAGCTTTCGAAACTGTAGCCGGGTATAAAGATGGGGTGTTGAAGGCGATGATCGATTATTGACCCATGAGCTTGGAACAATTATTCATTCATTTGATAAAAAGCTCAATAAATTACTCTGATTACAAATAGTAAACTGGATAAAAAATTGGATAAACAGGTATTCCTATGATCAGTAATCATAAGATAAAAATAGAACAACTCTCCCATCATCTTGAAGGCGAATTATTTGCCGATATCATTTACCGCACCCTATACGCCACCGATGCTTCGGCTTACCGCGAAATGCCTTTGGCCGTGGCTATTCCAAAAAGTGTGGCTGACCTTGAAAAATTAGTGACCTTTGCCAATAAGAACCATGTTTCGTTGATTCCCCGTGGCGCTGGAACTTCCCTGGCGGGACAGGTTGTTGGTCAGGGCATCGTGGTCGACCTGTCGAAGTACCTGAATAAAATTGTTGAAATCAATGCCGAAGAGCAATGGGCGAGGGTAGAGCCAGGCGTGGTTTTGGCTGAACTTAATTTAGCCCTGAAACCGCATGGTTTACAGTTTGGCCCCGAAACCTCGACCGCCAATCGTTGTACCATGGGCGGCATGCTGGGCAACAACAGTTGCGGGCTGCATTCGCTGACCTATGGCAGTGTTCGAGACAAAATCCTTGAAGTTGAAGCCATCTTGAGCGATAACTCTAAGGTGGTTTTCAAAGCGCTTTCGACTGCCGAATTTGAGGCAAAATGCGCGCTTGCTTCCCTCGAAGGACAACTATACCGGCAGATGAAAACGCTGTTTTCCGATAGTAAAAACATTGAAGAAATTACGGCCAACTATCCCCATCCCTCGGTTCCCCGGCGAAACCATGGTTATGCACTCGACATACTGGCTTCAATGCAACCTTTTAATCCCGATGGTGTAGCATTCAACTTTTCGAAACTGCTTGCAGGGTCGGAAGGGACTTTGGCCTTGGTCACCTCGATGAAACTGCAGCTCGATCCACTTCCTCCAAAGCATAAAGCCTTGTTGTGTGTGCATTTTTCAACCCTGGCCGAATCGTTTAAAGCCAACCTTATCGGCCTTAAATATAAACCTTCGGCAATAGAGCTGATGGACAAGACCATCATGAATTTAACCAGGGGGAACATTGGCCTGGCACGAAACCGTTTCTTTATCAAAGATGAACCTGAAGCCCTACTGATTGTTGAACTTTGGGGTGAGAGTAAGGAAGAGATTGAAAAAACAGCCGCTGAAATGGAGATGGAAATGCGCTCGGCAGGTTATGGGTTTCACTTTCCGCTGGTATGGGGTGACGATATTCCCCGTGTTTGGGCACTCAGGACTGCTGGCTTGGGCGTGCTTTCCAACATGCCCGGCGATGCCAAACCAGTATCTGTAATTGAAGATACCGCCGTGCCGGTTCACCTCCTTCCTGATTATCTGGCCGAATTTGGTGAACTGATGAAGCGTATGGAATTGGAGTCGGTTTACCATGCCCATATTGCCACCGGGGAGCTGCACCTTCGGCCCATTCTCAACTTGAAAGATCAGGGCGATGTGGCCAAATTCAGAATTGTGGCTACCGAAACGGCCCGTCT
>CAZSIK010000261.1:0-5886 GCA_964606515.1 uncultured Prolixibacteraceae bacterium | reverse complement strand
ATAACCAGGGCCAACACGGCCGAGGCAAAAAACATCAAACCTGCCTTTTTGCTTGAATCGCTATTGTGAACTGCTTCATTCTCAGGAATAGGTTTCCAAAACACTTCCATCCATATTTTCACCATCGAAAAAAGGGTGAAGAGGCCAACAAACAAGGCAATCAAGGCTACCCAAACAGCCCCGTTTTCGATACCGGCTTTAATTACCAGATATTTACCGGCAAAACCGCTCAGGGGGGGTATTCCAGCCAAACTGAAAGCCGACAGGAAAAACAACACCGCCCAGCCCTGATTTTTCCTGAGCATTCCGCCTAAGTTTTTCAGATCGAGGTGTCCTTTTTCGCGGTGCACCCAACCTGCCACCAGAAAGGCATTGGTCTTTGAAATCATGTTGTGGCCAAGGAAAAACAATGCCGAAGCCACGCCCGACACGGTAAAAAAGGCCAGTCCAATCACAGCATAGCCCACCTGGCTGATGATGTGGAACGACAGGATTTTCCTGAAATCGTGCTGGGCGGTTGCAGTGATTACCCCAACCACCATCGAGAGAATCCCCATCCACAAAATGATCGGGTTCCAAAAATCGGCAAAGTGATACAGGAAAAGGGTATAAATCCTGATCAGCGAATAGATGCCCACCTTGGTGAGCAATCCAGCAAATAAAGCCGTTACTGCCGGCGGAGGCGTATGATAAGAAGCTGGCAACCAGAAGAAAAACGGGAATAGCGCCCCTTTTATGGCAAAACCCACCACGAACAACACCATGGCCGGATTGAGTGATCCCATTGCTTGTTGAGACAAAGCAATTTTCTGCGACAAGTCGGCAAGATTCAAGGTTCCGGTTTTTCCGTACAAAATCCCGATTCCGGCCACAAAGAACAACGAAGATATAAAATTGAGTATCAAATACTTGATCGAACCTTCGAGTTGGGCCCTTTCTCCCCCAAAACTGATCAGGATAAACGAGCCCATCAACATTACCTCGAACCAAACATATAAATTGAACAGGTCGCCGGCAACAAAACTGCCGTTTACCCCCATCAATATACCAAAGGCAAAAAGGAAATACCCATTCTTCAGGCGCAAGCGATCGACCGACTGGAGCGAATACAGCATCACCACCATAAAAACAAGGGCCGATACCAGCAACATGAACGCGCTGAACCTATCGGCCACCAGGGTGATCCCGTAAGGCGCAGGCCACGAGCCCATCTGTACTTTAACCATGCCCGCGGAAAGCACCGCGAAAAAAAGGTTTAGGGCAGCACCCAGGTTCATTAAGGCAAAAAGCTGGGCCAGAATCCCCTTCAACCTTTGCCCCCGAAGCAACAAGGCCAGTACAATGTAGCCAAACGGGATGAGTATGGGTAGGGTCAGCATCATTTTTGATCGGTTTTGCTCAATTGATCGAGATCGTGTGTACCGGTTTCTTCATAATACCGGTACTTCAGGGCCAGAATATACGCGGCAATGCCCAGGCCGATTACAATAGCCGTTAGGATCAGTGCCTGTGGTAGCGGATCGCTGATGGTGGCAGGATCGGCCACGGTATTCCCTTCCGCGATATAGGGCGCTCCGCTTCGTTTGATCCCTCCCGCAAGAAAGATGATCAGGTTGGTGGCATTTCCCAAAACGAACACCCCAAGGATGACCTTTACCAGGCTCCGTCGCAAAATCAGGTACACCCCGCAGGCATACAGCAAACCGATAAACAGGGCAAGTGCTAATTCCATTTCATTACCTCCATTACACTGATTACTATGGTTAATACGGTTCCGAAAACAACCAGGAATACCCCTGTGTCGAACAACAAGGGTGTACCCAGGTGCAAGGGTCCCAAAACTGGGATGGTTTCGGGCAGCCAGAGGCCAGTGAGCAAATTGCCCTGGATAAACAGGGGCAATACAGCAGCCACTAACGCCAGTAAAAGTCCCCAACCCAGGTAGCGATGCGGTTTCATCCCGATCCTCTTTTTCACTTTAGAAGTACCAAAAACAATGGCATAAAAAATAAAACCAGTGGAGGCGATAATCCCGCCAATAAAGCCACCTCCGGGATGGTTGTGCCCCCTTAGGAGCAGGTATATCGAAAAAATCAGCATCACCCACAAAAACAAAGTGCCTATCCTTTCAAGTAGCAGGTTTCTCATGGTTCCCGTTTTTTCGTTTTCAACTCCTTGATTTTAAATTGAAAGAGGCTTTTCACCCCAACTGCAGCCAGGGTAAGTACCACTATTTCGCCCAAGGTGTCCATCGCCCTGAAATCGACCAGGATCACGTTCACTATATTACGCCCGTGTCCTTTTACGTAGCTGTTTTCAGCAAAAAAATCCGAAATGGGCGGAAAGAAGTTGGTGAAACGGGCATGAAGCACCACCAACGTCACCAACACCCCTACCGACAAGGATATCAGCATATCGCGTACCCTGGTCCGTCGCGACGAAAGATGGGCGAACCGGGGAAGATAATAAATGACCATCACGAAGAGTACCATGACCAGGGTTTCGACAAGAAACTGGGTGATGGCGAGATCGATGGCCCCATAAAACAGGTACAACAAGCCCACACCAAAACCCACTACCCCCATGGCCAGGATGGCCGACAGCCTCGAAGGGGTAAACACGGCAAAAAGCAAGGCCAGCGACGAAACCACCAACAGCAGTACGATGTGAGCCTTCAAAGGTGAAAATCCCCCCAAGGCAATCGGGTTGAAAGAGGTGCTATTGATCAGTTGCGCCACAACAAGTAAACCGGTGATAAGGAAAAAAGTGATCAGGTACAAACGATGGTACCCGTGCTGTATCCTTCCTGTCGACCTTCCTGCAAGTTCAAGGTAACGGTTAATCATGCCCTTAAACCGAGTTGGCAGATGGTATTGGTTGAACCACTCATTAGCCTTAGTAAAAAAGAGGTTCACCGGCCGGTGGTAAACAAACAACACTACTCCCGCGGCAATGGTAATCGCGCTAAGTAACAATACCTTATTAAACCCATGCCAAAGCGAAAGGTGGATGTCGAAAAGTTCGTTTTTCGCGGCGTACAGGGCATTGGCCACCGGAAGGTCGAGCCAGGCCGGGTTCATCCCCAGCAACAAACCAGCAAGCGATAATACCACTGGTCCGGCAATAAAAGACCACGGAAATTCCTTTTCAATATGCAGTGGTTTAACTTTTTCTTTCTTTTTTATGGGGAAAAACAATTCATACATCAAAGTAAGCGAGATGGCCACCATGAGCATATTGGCACCGATACCCAAGGGCAACAGCAACCACGACAAGCCAGGCAATTGCAGCTTGGCTTCGTAAATCAGTTCTTTGCCAATGAACCCCAGCATGGGTGGAAGCCCGGCCATCGATACCAGGGCCAGAACTGCAGCCAATGCTGTAAGTGGCAGCGATTTGAACAAGCGGCCTACCCGGTAAATATCGCGACTGCCCGTGGCCTTGTCGATAATACCGGCTACCATGAACAGGGCTCCCTTGTACAATCCATGTACGATAAAGAAAACCAGTGCAGCCTTCATGGATAGCGGCGTATCGATGCCCACCAGCAACACCATGGTCCCCAATGCACTGATGGTAGTAAAAGCTAAAATTCTTTTCAGGTCGCGTTGCCCCATAGAGAAAAAAGCGCCCAAAAACATGGTACTTACCCCTGCGAGCATCAGCAGGTAATGCCAAAGCACCGTACCGCCCAACAGGGGATGCACCCTCAGCAGCAAGAATATTCCGGCGTTCACCATGGTAGCCGAATGAAGAAACGCGCTTACGGGCGTGGGGGCCTGCATAGCCCCGGGCAGCCAGAAGTGGAAGGGAAACTGGGCCGACTTGGTCAGCACGGCCATCAGCAACAAAATAAAAATGAGCGGATAATGCGCATATTCGCCCAGGTGCAGTCCCTGGTTTACCATTTCGCTCAGCTGGTAGGTTCCGGCAGCTTGCCCGATCAAGATCAGGGCAAAGAGCAGGCATAAACCGCCAAAGCCAGTAATGAGCAGCGATTGCAGGGCCGCCTGCCTCGATTTTTCCTGGTCATGGTCGAAACCGATCAGCAGGAACGACATCACGCTGGTAAGTTCCCAAAAGACGAACAGGAAAATCAGGTTATCGGCCAGCACCAAGCCCAGCATGGCCGCCATAAAAGCCATCAGGAACCCGTAAAAGGCCCCCTGCCTTTTGTATTTCGACATGTAAAATGCAGCATACCACAACACCAGTACCCCGATGCCGCTGATAAGCAGGCCAAACACCAGTCCCAGGCCATCGAGGCGAAGGGCCGGTGAAATCCCCGGCAACAACTCCCATTGTGAAGTAAAAAGAAGGTTCCATTCGGGGGTAAGCCCGCTCAAGGCCGACAGCAGCAACAAAAACATCCACAGGGGGAAAGCCGACAAGACCCACCCCACCCTTTTCCTGAATGCCTTATAAAGCAACGGCGCTACTAGGGCCGAAACAAAAAGCAAGGCAAGCGCTATGGGCAGATGTTGCATCATTCCTGTTTTGGTAAAAACCCAAAAATATAGCAAAACGGTCTAATTTCAATCCATCGTCGTACAAAGGGCATAATTTTTCAGGTCGCCCCATGATTTTTAAAAACGCAACCTGTTTTGGATCAACAATAATAACTTTGAATCCGGCAAAGCACCTTAGCCGTCATTTTCATTTTTAAAACCAGAATACTTGTATTCAACCTTTTTGCGTATATTTACTCCACTCTTATACTTATACGCAATACACACCAAAATGAAAGCATCAAAAACAAGCCATCAGGGGGCCACCTATATCCGGCTCGATTTCACTTACGAGGAGACTATCGTTGAGCGTATCCGGCAAATTACTGGTGCGCGATGGAGTTCTGTACTGAAAGCATGGTTGTTACCCTACAACAAGGAAACCTTCAACCGTTTGAAACAACTGTTCCCCGACATCGAATACCCAAACAAAAAGTGCAGCATTCCTGCTCCTGAAATACCCCCTTTGCCGACACCGCATTCCACCGCAAAACACCTCCAAAAACCAGGCGAGGTAAGCATTGAGGTATGCGGAAGGAACATTTTCGTGAAGATGAAAAAAATCCCTGCCGATGTTGAATTCATCCGCTCGCTCCGGTACAGCCGTTGGGACAAAAATGCCTTTTTGTGGGCGGTGAGCAATTATCCGGGGAACCTTGAAAGGATTAAAAATCATTTCGAAGGTAGGATTGTAAGCTTGCAGGTTCATGAAAATTTTGAACAAACAGTTAAGGCTGATAAAAGAATAACGGTTGGTAATAAGGAAATTGTATTGATCAAAACGGCATCAGGAAGGGTAAAGCTGATTTTCGGATATAGTCTTCCCCTTGTACGTACAATAAAGAAGATCCCGTACTTTAAATGGGATAAAACCAACAAATGGTGGACGATCCCTTTTTCTGAACGGTTTGTTGGTTTGATAAAAGAAACGGCGAAACAGGAAGGGTATTCGGTTCGTGAGGATGTTGAAGACGAAGCTACCAACAAGGTTCCAAGGAGAACCCCTTTCGATGTACCCAATTACCGACCTTGTCCCGACGAGTATCTGTTAAAAATGAAAGAGCTCAGGTACAGCGAAAACTCAATAAAAAATTACAAAAGCCATTTCGAAGAATTCATCAATTACTACAACCAAAAAGACATTAATAGTTTGGGAGACAGGGATATTGTAATTTTTGAACGATATCTGGTAATGGACCGTAAGGTTTCTTCTTCCTATCAAAATTTATCGATCAATGCCATAAAGTTTTATTACGAGAAGGTATTGGGCGGTCAGCGGAAGATTTACCTGCTCGATCGTCCCAGGAAAGAGAAATCGTTACCTGAAGTATTGAACACCGAAGAGGTAAGTCAGATGATCAGGAATACCGACAACCTT
>CAZSIK010000260.1:2082-5969 GCA_964606515.1 uncultured Prolixibacteraceae bacterium | reverse complement strand
CAAAAGAAATAAAATCGATTTGGGAAATAATTAAGTAATATCTTCAAAGAAAAATAAGATGAGCAACACCAGGATTATTGTAATCGGTGGTTCGGCTGCCGGACCAAAAGCTGCTTCCAAAGCAAGGCGAATGGACGAAAATGCTGAAATAACCCTGTTCCAAAAAGCTTCCGATTTGTCGATGGCTTCGTGTGGTTACCCTTATTATGTGGGTGGGTTTTTCGACGATCGTAACCAGTTACTCTGCTCACCTGCCGGGGTAGTTCGTGATTCAAGGTTTTTCTGGAATGCAAAAAAAATTACTACCCGGGTCAATACCGAAGTAATATCGATCGACCGAGAAAACAAATCAATCGAGTTCATCGACCTGATTACAAAAGAAAAAGGAACGGCCGCTTACGACAAGCTAATTGTAGCTACAGGAGCAAGCCCAAGAAAACCACCGATTCCTGGCATTGAACTAGAAGGAATCTCCACCCTGCAATCACTTCCCGATGCCGATTTTTTAAGAAAAATTCGTGATGAAGGAACAATTAAGAAAGCCGTCGTAATTGGTGGTGGGTTAATTGGAATAGAGACCTGTGAAGCCCTTCACCTGGCTGGAATTGAAATATCTATTGTTGAACTGCTTCCTCAGCTCCTAACTTTTCTCGACCGTCAAATGGCCCGCCTGGTCGAAAAATACGTACAAAGCAAAGCCAATGTAATACTGAACAATGGGGTATCAGCCTTTATAGGTGAAAATGGAAAACTTACTGCAGTAAAGCTTCAAAACGGTACCGAAATCCCCTGCGACCTGGCTGTACTTGCAATTGGTGTAGCACCAAATAATAAACTGGCCCGGGATGCCGGACTTGAAGTTGGTAAAACCGGAGGATTAATTGTTAACGAATACATGCAAACCAACGATCCTGATATATATGCTGTTGGCGACTGTACCGAAACCCTCAACTTGATTAGTGGCACCCCAGTACATGCCCCTTTTGGGGATCTGGCCAACCTTCAGGGGCGCGTTGCCGGAGAAAACGTCATCAAGGGAAACGTGGCGAAATTCCCTGGAACCATTCAAACCGGTATTTGTAAGGTTTTCGACTATGGAGTCGGATCTACCGGGTTATCGGAACAAAACGCGCTGAGATTGGGCATCACCAATATCGAAACCGTCTTCAATTCAAGCCTCGACAAACCAGGTTTTATGCAGGGTAAACTTCTTATCACTAAATTGATAGTCGAGAAAACCAGCAGAAAAATCCTTGGGGCCCAAGTGCTGGGACCAGGCGATGTAAGCAAACAAGTTGCAATCTGGGCCATGGCAATCAAAGCCAAAATGACGGTCGACGATATGGTAAATGCAGATCTTCCTTATGCCCCACCCTATTCCCTGGCCATCGATCACAGCATTGCTACTGCTCATATCATGCAAAATAAGTTGAATGGGTACATGGAAGGAATTTCAGCAGTGAACCTGAAGGATAAAATCGACCGGAACGAACCTTTGCTATTTCTCGATGTGCGTAATCCTGACGAATTTGAACAAATGCGCCTGGGCATTGGAGAAAAACTGATTCCCCTTGGACAATTGCGCAAACGTATTGATGAACTTCCTGAAGATAAAACTACTGAAATTATTACCTGGTGCAAAATTTCATTAAGGGGATATGAAGCTGCATTAATACTTAAAGCAAACCAATATACAAACGTAAAAGTGCTTGAAGGAGGGATCATGGCCTGGCCCTTTGCACGCGAAAAATAGTGATGAACCCATTCAATGTATCAGCACAAAGCTGGGATGATAATCCCATGCATTGGGAACGCTCAGCAGCCATTGCTGAAAAGATAAAGACACATATCGATTTGGCCCCATCAATGGAAGCCCTTGATTTTGGTGCCGGAACAGGTATTTTAAGCTTCATATTAAAAGATTCCCTGAAGCGGATTGTCATGATGGACAATTCAGCAGGGATGGTCGAGGAAATGGTGAAAAAAACCCGCATACACAATGTTTCAAACCTGGATCCACTTTTATTCGACCTGGAACAACAAGAATACAAGGATGACTCGTTCGATCTGATATTCACCCAAATGGTACTCCATCACCTTAACGATTTCCCAAAAATATTGATGAAATTGTTTAAGATGTTGCGCCCAAATGGATATCTTGCTGTAGTCGATTTATATCCCGAGGATGGTTCTTTTCATGGCGAAGGTTTTTCGGGACACTTAGGTTTCGATGCCGACAAACTTTGCCAGACCTTAAATCAGATTGGCTTTATTGAAATCAGTCAGGAACAATGTTTTACTGTTAAAAAAGAGCGGGAAAATTTAATGAAAGAATACCCACTTTTCATTTTAACCGCGAAAAAATAGTTAAAAGAGAACTTCAATTAATTGTTCTTTACTAAATGGCAAATCTTGATCTTCCCAAGCCCATTGAGCGGATTGAGAAATCAAGATGGCTTCGTGATGATTTTGCCTGGATAAGCACTGCACCAGAAATTGTTTTTGCTTTTCTTCAAGAGAAGCACTATCGATTGTTACAACGTTGATAATTCCTTTTTCCACCTGGATCGTCAGATTCAAAAATTCCTCAATGCTCCATGCCAATCGGCTTGAATAGCTGTAGGCAGGCGAATAGCCAAAATTCCACGCCCAGCTACGGTATTTTTCATTGGCCAACAGCACGATTTGCTCTTGCTCATGTGCCGAAAAACCCTCTACTTTACTAAAGTCATTTCTAACAGAAAAATACAAACAAAGCTTATCAAGAAATTCATTAATGGTGAAGTCTGGAATAAATTCAGTCAGATTGGCTACCTTGCTCTTTACTGAAGCAATACCCTTCCCAACAAAGTTTTCTTTTTTTCCGTTCAACGCTTTCGAAAGCTGTTCTTTATCCGAATCGACCAGTAAGGTGCCGTGACTCATCACCCTGTTGCGGAACACATGGGCAGCATGACCCGACACTTTTTTACCTCCCACTAAAATATCGTTCCTTGTATTGATTTCGGCGCTGAAGCCCAATCTGCACAAAACCTCAACCACCGGTGTACTATACGATTTGAAAGCGATCTGAGCAGGATTTTCGATTTGCTGATGAAACGAAAAATTAAGGTTCCCCTGATCGTGGTAAACGGCCCCACCCCCCGAAATACGCCTTACCACCTCGATCGAGTTTGCTTTAACAAAGCGGTAATCGATCTCAGCCAGGGTATTTTGATGTTTCCCCACCACCACGGAGGGCTGGTTTGAATAAAGAAACAAGAGAGGTTCTTTCCTGTTTTTAAAAAGAAATTCTTCAGCAGCCAAGTTGAAATAGGGGTCGTTTACTTTCGAGATCAGGCAAAGCATCACCAATTATAAAACCAATTAAAAATAAGAAACCGGATTCCCCGTGATCTCGCTCAACAGGTTGTTGGCCAAACGGCTGGCACCAATCCGAAAATAGTCTGGAGTAAGCCATTCCTCGCCCAGTACTTCGGCAACAATTGCCAGGTAAACAAGGGCATCCTCGACAGTAACAATTCCTCCTGCTGGCTTAAATCCGATCTTTTCGCCTGTTTGTTCATAGTGCCATGCAATAGCCTGACACATGATATAAGCAGCAACAGGAGTGGCAGCAGGATTAATTTTGCCAGTTGAAGTTTTGATAAAATCGGCACCCGCATTAATGGCCAGCATTGAGGCTCTCCAGATGTCTTCAGGTTTTTCGAGCGCACCGGTTTCCAGAATCACTTTAAGGTGTACATCTTCAATTGCTTCCTTGATCCCGGCAATCTCACGATGGGTTTCTTCAAATTCACCGGCTAAAAAGTGGTTTAAGGCCATCACGATGTCAATTTCATCGGCCCCATTCTTTACCGCCAGTTTGGCTTCTTCAATTTTAATCT
>CAZSIK010000260.1:1348-2072 GCA_964606515.1 uncultured Prolixibacteraceae bacterium | reverse complement strand
GAAAAAGTCATCGACGAAGGAAACCCTCCGGCAACCGAGGCGATATTCACTTCGGGTATTACCAGGGTTTTTTCAACGATAGCGACCATGTTGGGGAAAACACAAATTGCTGCTATATTGGAAATATCATGAAAAACTAAGGGAAATTGGTTCACTTTTTCAACCCAACAGGCAATCTTTTCATGGGTATCGGTAGCATTTAAACTGGTAAGATCGATACACGAAAAAGCCAGTTTCTTATATTTGGAGGTATTATATTGTCCCTTAGCTTTTAGGACTATAGCAGTCATGTCCTCTTCAACACGCTTGACATCGATTGTAAAGTTTTCCATAAAACAGCTTATTCGGCAATCATTTCCCGGTAGGCTTCAGCATCGAGGAGGTTTTGCAGCTCATCAGGGTTCCCTATTTTCATCTTGATCATCCATCCCTTACCGTAAGGATCGTTATTAATGGCCTCAGGTTCATCGCTCAGCAAACTGTTTTTTTCAACAATTTCGCCCGAAACTGGCATAAAAAGGTCAGAAACGGTTTTTACTGCTTCAACAGTCCCAAAAACCTCTTCAGCATCGAGGGTTTCGCCCACGGTTTCGATTTCAACAAATACGATATCCCCCAATTCGCCCTGGGCAAAATCGGTAATCCCAACAAAGGCATAATCGCCTTCAACCTTAATCCATTCGTGTTCTCTTGTGTACTTTAACTCTTGTGGAATATTCATGGT
>CAZSIK010000260.1:0-1338 GCA_964606515.1 uncultured Prolixibacteraceae bacterium | reverse complement strand
TACAAGATATTCACCCCTGTTTTTTAGGTTTGAAGCAAGATTTTTTTCAATTTTGCAGTGCACCGAAACGAATATGATGAGCACAATCGAAATTGTCAATCTTTCAGGACTTACAAAGGCTGCCCGGGAGTTCTCGGGCCATATGGGGAAGTATAAAGTATTTGCTTTCCAGGGAGATATGGGCTCTGGAAAAACCACCTTTATCAAGGCCCTTTGTAAGCATCTGGGGGTGAATGAGAACATAAGTAGTCCCACTTTTGCCCTGGTTAACGAATACCTATTACCCGATAGGAAGTTCATTTATCATTTTGATTGCTACCGTTTGAAAAATATCGATGAGGCATACGATATAGGAGCCGAAGAATATTTTGCATCAGGGCACTTTTGTTTTATTGAATGGCCCGAAAAAATAGGTCCCCTTCTTCCTGAGGATACGGTATGGGTTTCAATTTCAATACAAAACAACTGTCGAAAACTCGATTTAACTTTTCCTTAAAATCCTATGACCCGGTAATTTGCTGGCTATTGTTATTTTGCTTTGAATAGGCTAATTTGGAGGCTCAAAAGAACTGGAATGACAGAACAAGCGCAACATGGGATTTTTCACTTCGAAGAGCAGTTAATGCCCGCTGAAGAAAAACTTGAGGTAAGAAAAAAACAACAAAAAATTTCAATCGGAATCCCGGTCAATACCGATAAAGATGAGCATTGCCTGCCCTTTACCCCACAGGCTGTTGAAATGCTGGTCAGAGCTGGACATGAAGTAAGGATTGAATCGGGAGCCGGACTTGAAGCCCGCTACACCGATCTCGAATATGCTACCGCCGGAGCAATGGTTTGCGATCAGAAAGCACTTGTTTTCCAGAGTGATTACCTCATCAAAGTAGCTCCTTTCAACGATGCCGAAATTGCCTTACTCAAGGGAAACCAAACCATCTTTTCGATGCTTCAGCTCGATACCCATTGCGAGTCGACCATCCGCAGCATGATGCAGAAAAAAGTCACCGCTATTGCATTCGAATACCTGAAAGATGAATCGGGAAAACTACCGGTTATGGAGTCGCTAAGCGAAATTTCGGGTATCGTAGCAATGACTATTGCAAGCGAACTTCTGGGCAACAATTCGGGGGGAAAAGGAGTCCTTTTTGGCGGGGTAACCGGGATTTCGCCTGCCTCATTGATCATAATCGGTGCCGGCACAGCAGCAGAATATGCCGCTCGTGCTGCTATAGGCCTCGGGGTCGAAATCAAGGTATTCGACAATTCTATTGCCCGTTTGCGTGAATTTGAGCGCCGACTCGACCACCGCGTTTTTACCTCCCAGTTCTACCCGAGAGT
>CAZSIK010000259.1:0-5984 GCA_964606515.1 uncultured Prolixibacteraceae bacterium | reverse complement strand
GCTTCTCTTTTTTAAGCAAATCAAACAACTCTTGCTCGGCTTCGGTCATTTCGTTTTTTGCAGCTCTTTGCTGCTCCTCCGAAAGTTCCTCGGCTTGCTTTACCAAAAGCTCATAGGCTTGATCAATAGATAAACTACCGGAGTTGTAATCATCAATTATCTTTTGAAAATTGACTAAAAACGAACCTCTGGTTTTATTTTGAGCCAACATTTGTTTGAGCTTAATATCCAACAATTCCCTCAGGTCGGCGAATTGTATGTTTTTGTGTTCCTTTTCCGGGAACTGCTTTCTCAAAAGCGCAAAATCCAATTTGCTTAAATCTATTTGTTTGGATGAATTGATGGTGTATACTACTTTAGGGTCAGCGACAAGATCTCCTTTACTTAATATGCTTGTATCCAGCAATGCATCAATTTTCCTTTTTGCCCGTTCTACCGCTTCGTCCTGATCAACATTTCGATCAACCACATCGCGGAGGTACTGAAAAGCATCTCTGTTTCTTTTAATCTGAGGATAGTCGTAAACTTCAGGTTTGGCCGAATCGTATAACGATACAATGGTATTCACATACAAACCCAACTGCTTTTTGTATTCATCTTTGGATAAAATGAGATTGGCAAAATCCTGAAACAACTCAATATCTTTGAACCCTTTTTCACCAAGGTTCAGAATTTGGTCAACATCGGCGCCCAGTTCTTTGCAATACGTTTTTGCCTCAACAATGGCTTGTTCCAGCAGTGCAATTAACTCTTCAAACTCTTTTGCAGGATACTCGTCAACTTCATCGTCTTTTTTAACTGCTTTACCTTTAGTTCCTTCAGCATAATCGGCCAATGCTTTCTTCAGGTTTCTGAAAACACCAAAATAATCGACCACTAAACCATTCCGTTTGCCTTCAATTACCCGGTTCGCCCTTGCAATGGTTTGCATAAGGGTATGGTTTTGTAATGGCTTATCGAGATACAGGGTTGAAACTGCCGGTGCGTCGAACCCGGTCATCCACATGGCCGTTACAAAGACAATTCGATAGGTGTTGTTCGGATCTTTAAAGTAGTCTTCAATGTTTCGGCCATCCTCATCGGGACGATCGATCAATTCGCGGTGCGGACGGATGTTGAGCCCGGCTTCGGCAAACGCTTTTTCTTCTTCCTTATCGCCGCCCTCCTGACTGATAACTACCGCCATTTTTGTTTCCTGGATAAATGCAATTGCCCGTTCATATCGTGCTTTTAGTTCCGGATCCTTTTCAATGGCAATCTTTTTCCGCAACTCTTTTACCTCCTCTTTGAGATGGTACTGAACTTTATCGTACATCTTCACGGCGGTGAATTTATCGATACTGATTACCATCGCCTTCATGGGACGACGCTTTTTTTCATCATCAACCACATCCAACCGGTAAGGAAAATGCTTAACGATGTGCTTTGCAATCTCTTCTAAACGATCGTCACGACGTACTACTTGTAAAAGTGTGGAGTATTCTTTGTCGAGTTTTTTCTGTTGTTCTTCCGAAAGGTTTTCGTTTTCCAGAATAGCTGCGGCTTCGCCCACTAAATCGGGGTTCACCTGTTCGACCCGGGGAACGCTTTTCTTGTAGTAGATCGGAACGGTGGCTCCATCTTCGATACTCTGGGCAAAATTGTATTCCGAAACATACGGACCAAACCAGTCTTTGGTGAGTTCGCTTCTCAATAAAGGTGTTCCTGTAAATGCGATGTATTGTGCATTGGGCAAGCCAATACGCATGTTTTCGGCCAAACTCTTGTATTGTGTTCTATGTGCTTCATCAACAATTACAATCCAGTCGTTACGGTCGGTTAGTTGCTTAAATGTTTTCCCGCTTTCGATGCCAAATTTGAAAATCAGGGTGAAAACATAGGCCCGGTTCGACTGCAAATACTCTTTGAGTTTTTCTTTATCGGCAGGTCTGAAATAGTTTTCTTTCTGCTCTTTGGTTTCAACAATGGTTTCGGTTTCTAAGAAATTCCGGTAGATCTGACCATCTAAATCTTTCCGATCGGTAATGATTAAAAACGACCAATTGCCGGTGACTTTTCGATGAATTTTTTTCGAGAAGAAAATCATGGAGTAGGATTTACCTGAACCCTGTGTATGCCAGAACACGCCCAATTTTCCTTTATTTTCATCCTTGTTTTGAAGTGCAACGATGGCATTATTTACTCCTAAATACTGGTGGTTCTTGGCAATGATTTTCACTTTGTTTTTGTGATACAACACAAAATTCTCGAAATAATCGAGCAGGTTTTCTTTTTTGCACAATCCTTCTCCAAAAATTTTAAGGCTTAAATGCTCTCCGGTTCGTTCACTTTCTTCTTCAATTTCAACTCTTGTGGGTTGGTTGTGCGTTATGGCTGTATCGGTCAATTTTAACCACGAGAAAAAGTGATCCCACGGAGCGTTAAAACTGCCAATACGGGTTTGGATGCCATTTGAGATGCAGACCAACAAGTTGTACCAAAACAGTTGAGGTATGTCGCGTTGATAATCCTTGAGGTTTTTATCGTACCCGGTTTTTACCTTTTCGCTGGCATTTTTCAACTCGATCATTACCAATGGCAAGCCGTTTACGTACAACAATAAATCGGGCCGACGGGTAATGTTTTGTGTTTGCTGGTATTCAATGCTTAGTTGCGATACAATCAGAAAATCGTTCTCATTTTCAGCGCTAAAGTCAATTATTTTCACATAGCCGTTTTCTTCCCTCTCTTCTTTGTTTTTAAATGAAACAGGAACCCCGTGTTTGATAAGTTCATACACCTCTTTGTTGGCCATTACCGGTGTAAGTGTTGCCCGGCTTTTGGTGATTTCACTTATAGCATAATCGATTTTTAATTCAGGAAGGTGGCTATTGAGCTTAATCAAACTTGTTTTTAAGCGATCTTTTAACACCACTTCTTTCAGGTTTTTTCTTCCCAACAGTTGCTTTTCCCAGGCGTTAATATGGGTGTAGCCCAATTTTTCGACAAAGAAATTGATGTCGGCGACTTCGATATGCGATTCGTTCAGGTAGGCCATGGTTTAGTTGGTTGTATTCATTTTTGCAATTTCCAATGCACGGTGTAGTTTGTCGGCAAACCATTGTTTTGATGGCAGTTCGGTTAAGTATTGTGCCACTTTAATTTCTTTTTCATCGAGCATCAATAGTTCAATGTGCTCTGTATTTCCTTCGCTGCAAAGCAACAGTCCAATTGGCGCTTCCTCACCGGGTTGCATCTCGTGTTTTTGGAGCCAACGGAGGTAAAGTTCCATTTGCGCTTTGTGTTTTGGCTTAAATTTTCCCAATTTCAGATCGATGGCCACCAATCGTTTGAGTTTCCGATGATAAAAAAGCAGGTCTAAATGATAATCTGTGGCATCGATTGGAATTCTTTTCTGACGTTCGATAAAAGCAAAGCCATTACCCAACTCCAAAATGAACTGTTCAAGGTGGGTTAGTAAGGCATCTTCCAACTCCTTTTCGGAATATTGATGAGGAAGATTTAGAAAATCGAGGACATAGGTATTTTTGAACACCATGTCAGGGGTCATTTCGTTGCTATCCCAGAGTTTTTGAAGTTCATTCTTAATGATTTCTTCGGGTTGCGATGCAATTGCAGTACGTTCGAACAGCATGGTATCTATTTTATCGCGCAGTTGACGTACCCCCCATTTATCGGTAATACAAAGCTGGGTAAAGAATTCTCGTTTTAGATTATCGTTTATGCTAATAAGTTCGACAAAATGGCTCCAACTTAATTTTGCAGACAGTGTCTGCAAAATGTTTTCATCGGGATACGATTCATGAAATTTTAGCATATTCGCTAAATTTCTAGTACTAAATCCTTTCCCGTATTCAAGTTGCAATTTTGCAGACAGTGTCGGCAAAATCTCTTTGCCATATTCAGCCCTGCCATTGGTAAACTGATAAATGTGTTTGCCAATATTCCAGTATAACATGGTGAGCTCTGAGTTAATAGCAATAGCAACCCGTTGACGACTTTGTTCAATTAGCTGACTGAGTTCAAAAATTAACGGGTTGGTAGTTTTTTCTAAATCGCTCATAACGGTTATATTATTTGCTCAAAATTTCGCATTTAGACAATGGTTTCTGATTAATTCTTGCGACAGTGTCGCAAGAAATAAATCGGGATACAATTTAACATTTATTCTTTGTGCATCAACTTCTTCAACTCTTTATCAAAATCGCTTTCGAGTAATTTATCCTGAACAATACGGTATTTTTCATATTCACTTTCGGCAAGTGCTAACGCAATTTCGTGCGAAACTTTGCCCTGATGTTTCAAAATCGCTTCTTCGTTAAATTGCAGAAATGCGTCTAACTTAGTCATCCAATCTTTCATGTACATCATTATGCCTCTCTGTGCTTGATTTTCAGCATAATCAAGATACATCGTTACAATTCGGTTCAAACCGTTTAATTCATTTTCGCTCAGGTAGTTTTTGGCAATGCCGACATCTGTTTTCCGAATGTTGCCTTTTGGAGCATTTTTCCAGTTAGTTAAGCCCATGTTTTCTTTTGAACTATCCGCCCTCGACGCAATTAGTTCGGCAGCCGTTTGTCCGGTTATTGCCCAATGAAGTTTATTTTGAACAGTGGCAAAGAACTTTTGGGTAATTTCACTTTTAGTATCATAGTCGGCACTGCATTGCGAATAGATATCGGTAATTTTCTGATAAAAACGACGTTCGCTTGATCGAATATCACGTATTCGAGCTAACTGTTCTTCAAAATAATCTTTCCCAAAAATATTATCCGGGTTTTTCAGGCGTTCGTCATCCATTGTAAAACCCTTGATAATGTATTCTTTCAATCGCTCGGTGGCCCAAATTCGGAAATGAGTTGCTTGAGTTGAATTTACCCGATAGCCAACCGAAATGATGGCATCGAGATTATAAAACTTCGTTTTATAAATTTTCCCATCATCGGCAGTATGTTCCAAAATGGAACTAACTGAAGCTTCATTTAGCTCACCACAATCAAAGATATTTTTAAGATGTTTTGTGATAGCAGGTCGTTGCACACCAAACAAAAGGGCTATTTTTTCCTGTGTAAGCCAAATATTCTCGTTCTTTAAGAATATTTCAACTTTCACCTTGCCATTAGGCGTAGTATAAAGTAAAAACTCGGCAAAGCGGTTATCCCTAACTATCGGTTTGTTTTTCGTAGCCATTTTATCACACTATTCAATTTATTCTTTAGCCCGATAAACTGTTTCGGGTTCTGCTGCCAGCATCAAACGCTCTTATTCTTCCTCCACCAAATGCGCCACACTCAGCTTGCCGCTGATGAGGCGCGGCAAGAGTAAATCACGGGTTTGCTGAAGGAGTTGGTTTTTTTCACCAAGGATTTGGATTTCATCAAACATTGGAAGAACCAGCTTTTCAAATTTATTAAGTACATCAATTGTAGGTTTATGAACTTTGGTTGAATCAATGAAATTTTCGAATTGATAATTACAAATTCCTGTCGATTGGACTTGAAAAACCATTAATTCTCCAGTTGAATACATTTTATTCAAAACAGAATTTATATATACTGGACTGATTTCATCTTGATTAACCCTCAATAATTTGCAAAAGCTGGCACCAATTACATCCTCTTTGAATCTTTCTAATATGCGTTTTGTAATAAATGCAGTTCGTCCAAGAGATTGATCTTCTGTGCCTCCTGATACTTCGAAAATAATATCATTCGGCTCACATCTACGATCAGATAAATTTGATTCGGAATGGAACCTAAGTACATCGAAATTTAATTGACCCTTCCTGAAATTTGGAATATCTGTTCCTCTAATGACATGAGCAGGAATAGTATTCTTCCCATTTGGAATCTCTTCACCCCAGCCTCCTCCAATATAATGTTTCAGGCAATTTCTTAGTTTTACTTTTTTCCACCCCTCCGGCAAGCCATCCACAAACTTAGCTGTTTCGTAACCGGGGAAACGCAGCCGCACAAACCACT
>CAZSIK010000258.1:0-5997 GCA_964606515.1 uncultured Prolixibacteraceae bacterium | reverse complement strand
CATAAAAATGAGGATTGGCAATCCTATCCGGGCAGAGGAAATCAGGGCTTTTAGCGACATCCACCAGCTGGGGCGTTTTCTTAGGGCCAAAACCTACGCTTTGGGCGCTTCCCGCAAAATCGAAGTCAGAAAATTTTTCAGGAACAGGTTTAAAAAAACGGCCCTTCCTGAGGAAATCATCAACCCTGTCGATAATTTAGCCTTGATAGCTGATATCGAGACAATTAAAACTGATTACACCCTTTTTTCAATTAAAAACTATACCGTATATTGCTGCCCTTCGAAACATATTCCCAATATTTTAAACGAAATTGGGCGTTTGAGGGAAATTACCTTTCGTGATGTGGGTGAAGGCACTTACCATACGATCGATATCGATGAATACGATCTGTATTACAATCAACTTTTTATCTGGGACAATGAAGCCGCTTGCATCGTGGGAGCATACCGCATTGGCCTCGGAAACGAAATCATTAGCCAGTTTGGGAATTATGGCTTCTACATCCATAGTCTCTTTAAATTGAAACCTAAATTTGCCAATATTTTAAGTCAATCGCTTGAATTGGGCAGGTCGTTCGTAGTTAAAGAATATCAGAGAAAACCCTTGCCCCTTTTCCTGCTATGGAAGGGCATCCTGTATTTCTTGTTGAAAAACCCGGAATACAGGTATCTTATTGGCCCGGTTAGTATCAGTAATAACTATGCACAGGTGTCGAAAGATAGCATCATCCGTTTTATTTCAAACTATTATTTTGATGAAGAACTGGCCAGGATGGTAAAGCCCCGTACTGCCTATAAATTCATCAGCGAAGATCCAAATATCAATTTATTGCTTGAAAACACGGGGGCCGATCTGAATAAATTTGACAAGATGATTGGCGATATCGATAAGGTTAACTCAGGGATCCCGGTTCTGCTAAAAAAATACCTGAGCCTGAATGCAAGGATACTGGCTTTCAATGTCGATCCCCAATTTAATAATTGTCTCGATGGTTTAATCATCCTCGATGTGTTTAAAGTACCTCAGAACACAATCGAATCCTTGTCGAAGGAAGTAAACGACGGCTCCATTCTCGAACGTTTCTATTCAAGTAGGGAGTTGTTAAAAGATTAAAATTAAGTAATTTACTATTGAATATTCTGTATGAATCCGATGTTCCGTTATGCATTAGTTGCTTTATTGTACCTTGTTTTTGCCTGTAAAAACAATCAGGAAGAGGTTTTGCCTGAAATCGGCATTGTTTCTGTCGATTCAGTATCTTACCATAGTGCCCTGATCGGGATTGAGTTGTATTCCGAAGGCACGGCCCCGGTGGTAAAGAAAGGGATTTGTTGGGCCGAAACCCTACCTGACATTAACGATTTAATTCAAGAGGTAAATGATACCGGAAAAACTAATTTGATCAAAATGGATTCGTTGTTCCCGGGTACCCTCTACTATTTTAAGGCATTCGCACAAAATCAGTTCGGAATCTCTTATAGCCGGACTGACAGTATTTGTACAAAAGCACTTTCGGTACCCGTGGTCAACACCTCGATGGTAAGCCAGCTTACTTCGACTTCGGCCCTATGCTCGGGAAATGTTGCCGATAATGGCGGTGATCCGGTACTTACTTATGGGTTCTTGTGGGATAGTAACGAAGACTTTTCTGCAGGCAAGCAGCTGATTGCCTTGAAGGACAGTTTTCTATCATTCACATTTTTGATGGAAAACCTGAACCCTGCTTCGGTTTACTTTGTCCGCGCTTTCGCTACAAATACGCAGGGTATTGGTTTCGGCGAAATAGTCGCCTTTGAAACCTTGCCCCCAGTTCTCCCCAAAGTGTATACCGACTCGGTATTTAATGTCTCGTATACTTCGGCTGTTGGAGTTGGGCATTTCAGCAACGAGGGGGCTTCAGCCATAGTAGAATGCGGGTTTTGTTGGAGCGAATCGCTAACCCCTACTACCAACGATAACAAAAAATCATCGGCTCACAGCAATGGAAAATTCTGGTGCGCCTTTACTGATTTGAAAAATGGAACAAACTATTATGCCCGCTCCTATGTTTCAACAGCTTCGGATGTGGTGTATGGTGACCTTCTTTCTTTTCAAACCCTTGACACTAAAGTAACCTATACCTTACACAAATCGGCTTCTCCCAATGCAACCGAGTTGGAAATGTACCGGCTGATAGAAAAGGCCATGAACGAAGCCTGTTCCTATTATTCGAAATATACCGATAGTAACAAACACTTGAATGTGTATTACAATTCAGGAGTGCCTACCGCCGATGCCAATTATAACGGAACGATCAGGTTCGGCCAGAAAGCCTATATGCAAAAGATAACCGCCATGCACGAAATTGCCCATACCTTTGGGGTGGGAACAAGTCCGAATTGGCCAAAACTGCTTGTGAATGGGGTCTATGTCGGATCAAAAGCCAACAAGGTATATCAATCCATAACCGGGAACTCAAACGATAAACTGAAGGGCGATGGCACTCATTTTTGGCCCTATGGGCTGAATTATACCTCGGAAGTAAAGTCGGATAATGATTTAATTAACCATTGCAAAATTGTAAATGCAATGCTTAAAGATGGGTTATAACGTCTTGGAGGTTTTGCTATTTTGAATGAATTTTCTTTCGGATTGTTTGCTGAAATCGGATATTTCATTATAAAATTAAATATCCCTTACCAAAAAGAACGATGTAGCATTTTTTTTTATTTATTTTACGATCTTAAAAGTGGGAGTATGAGGCAGCTTAAAATTACAAAACAAGTTACCAACAGGGAGACGTTATCACTCGATAAATACCTTCATGAGATCGGGAAGGTGGAGTTGCTTTCGCCTGAGAAGGAAGTTGAGTTGGCCAAAAAAATCAAAAAAGGCGATCGCCAAGCTTTCGAACAGCTGATTAATTCCAATCTGAGGTTCGTGGTTTCTGTTGCCAAACAATACCAAAACCAGGGATTAAGCCTTCCCGACCTAATCAACGAGGGCAACCTTGGCTTGATCAAGGCTGCGCAACGTTTTGATGAAACAAGGGGTTTCAAATTCATCTCTTACGCAGTTTGGTGGATAAGGCAGTCCATACTTCAATCATTAGCCGAGCAAGCACGGATTGTAAGGTTGCCTTTGAATAAAATTGGCTCCATCAATAAAATCAACAAAACTTTCAATCAATTGGAGCAAGAATTTCAACGAGAGCCCACCCCAAAGGAAATTGCTGAAATTCTTGAGTTGACCCCTGAGGTGATCGAGGAAGCCATGAAGGCTTCTGGTCAGCATGTCTCGATGGATGCCCCTTTGCGTGAAGAAGAAGGAAACAACATGTACGATGTGATGTTGAATTTCGATACTCCGAGCCCCGACAAAGGACTGTTGAACAGTTCGTTGCAGCAAGAAATTGAACGTTCGCTGGCCACCCTGGGAGAACGCGAAGCCGACATTATCAGGTTGTATTTCGGGCTGAATGGGGCCAGGCCCCACACCCTGGAAGAAATAGGGGAAGTCCTGGGCCTTACCCGCGAAAGGGTTCGTCAAATCAAGGAAAAGGCCATCAAAAAGTTGAAAAACAATTACAGGAATAAGCTGTTAAAAACATACCTTGGTGAATAAGTGAGCTCCGAAAGGAGCTTTTTTCTTAAATATGAAAAATATGAAAAACCGTTTGATCGCACCCTCAATTCTCTCATCCAACTTTCTTGAATTGGGGAAGGAAATCGAAATGATTAACAACAGCAGTGCCGGATGGATTCATTTTGATGTGATGGACGGGGTTTTTGTCCCCAACATTTCGTTTGGCTTGCCAATTTTGGAACAGGTTAAAAAAATTGCCCAAAAAAAGCTCGATGTCCATCTGATGATTGCCAATCCCGATCCTTATCTCGCTGCTTTTAAAAATGCTGGAGCTGATATCCTTACTGTTCATTATGAAACTTGCCCCCATCTACACCGAACCATCGAGGCAATAAAAGAACTGGGAATGATGGCCAGTGTTTGCCTTAATCCGCATACCCCTGTTGCCCTGCTCGAAGAAATCCTTCCCGATTTGGACATGGTGTTGCTGATGTCGGTTAATCCGGGTTTCGGCGGGCAAAAATTCATTCAGGCCACTAGCGATAAAGTTTTGAAATTAAGAGATATGGTTGGTAGAAAGGGAGCAAAAACCTTGATCGAGATCGATGGCGGAGTTAATTACCAAACCGGTAAAATCTTGTTCGATGCAGGTGCGAACGTGTTGGTTGCTGGAAGTTTTATTTTTAATTCAGAAGACCCAACAGCTACAATTTTAAATCTCTTGCATGTTTAAAAAGTGTTGAGAATTCTTTTTGGTTATCAGTCAAACGATTGCTATTTTTGTAAACAAGGGGAGAAGGAGATATGGATGAAAATCAATTTTTTGACAATATCGAAGAGGTTTTGGGCAACCTGCCCGAAGGGTATAATATTTTGGAGGAAGAAGTAAATATTGATGTTCAACGAGAATTTTATGAAGCTTCGAACTCAATTGAATTGGTGGCCGATAACGAGATGAAAGTCAATGAACTGATTGATGTTATCGACCAAACTGCCTCAAATATCGATGAAATAAAAAAATTATTGCTTAGGCTTTCGCTTTGCGATTCTGTTGCAGCATATCGTTTTCTTGAATCTTACCGGCAAAAAGCCCCTGAAGTTTTGAGAGATTGGGCTGTGTTGGCGCTTCAGCAAAGCCGGATGTTAATCCATAGCTCGCTTTTGGGCGAACAGCAGGTTTTTATCTCCACAGGCTTGGGTGGCAAGCAGGGCAAGCTGCGCTACTTTCTGATCTTTCCATACCTGAATCGAAAGAAACCACTAAATTCTCAGGAATCGATCCTGAAAAAGGAGCTCGAATTTTTTATTATGAAAAATGGAGGAGAACTTGAGGATATTACCTTATCGGCTGAGTTTGCTACCGCGACGGCCCTGCTTCCAATAAAAGCCATCGTGGGCGATATCATCCACGATATTGTGCTCGAATGCAACCAATTTGGTAACTATTTGGGAAATGAGGTGCTGGTTACCAATATGCGAAAGTTGAACGAGGAGGAAATAAATGAATTCATGAATGAAAATGAAACAAAAGAAGATTAACCTGGCTTTGCAGGTTTTGCCCCAATCCGGAGTTCGCCATCCCTATGAAGTGGTTGATGTGGCCATAGAAATCATCCAGAAATCGGGTCTGAAATACAAGGTTTGCCCTTTTGAAACGGTAATTGAAGGTACGCTGGAAGAAGCATTAAAGGTGGTTGAACAAGTACATGAAGCTTGTTACAAGGCCGGGGCCGACCGGATGATGACCTATATAAAGATACAATCAGATAAAAATCAGGATGTTTTCATCGACGATAAGATGGAAAAATACGAGTAATGAAAAAATAAATAAAAAGAATTCCAATTATTTTGTTGAAATAAGGGTTTAGTTTATCTTTGCACCGCTTTTAAAAAGGGTCCCGTAGCTTAATGGATAGAGCATCTGACTACGGATCAGAAGGTTGGGGGTTCGAGTCTCTCCGGGATCACTAAGGGCACTGTAAAATATTGGTTTACAGTGCCCTTTATTTTGCTACATACACATTTTACATACAAACTGCCCTTTTTTGGTCAATTTTACCAATATTAGGATATTGGGATTATAATATCTTTAATGCACATTAGTTCCCTCTCTTCTTTCTGTAAATTGGTTAATGTGGTATCAAAATAGAACAAATGAATGAATTATTCGACAATTCAAACCCGACGAATGATAATCTCATTATCGAATCCTTCACCTTCGGGGGCTACACTCTGAATCCTTGGTAAAACAAAGTCCGCAAGTTTCAAAAGTACCTGTAAACGTTCCCTCGGGTTCAATTTTTTCAAGTCATCTTCCATCTGGTCAATATTGGCAGACAATAGATTTTGTAAAGCGGCCTTCATTTCGATTGTACTCCGGTTGGGCTTTCCCTTCTTTCGCCCGTGGGGGTTGTTCGTTCGTCCTTTAGGTA
>CAZSIK010000257.1:0-6108 GCA_964606515.1 uncultured Prolixibacteraceae bacterium | reverse complement strand
GGTTCAATTGTTTTTTCGTTTTCAACCTTAGATTGAAACAAAGTAATTTTATCGCCGATGAGCAGTCCTGCTTTTCGTATTTCCCAATCGGTGTCAAAATTCACAACGAACAACGACTGACTAATGAATCCTTCAAATTGGCCATACTTTTTAAAGTAGAAATGGTCTTGCAAGGATTTAGCCCGAACTGTAGCAATTTGTTTCAAGAACTTGTCTCCATGAATCCGGTAGGATTCGCCAAAGAACAGGGCAATATCGTACCCCCTGAAACTATATGGATCGGGTTCGCCTTTAAAATTCTCACGGTATTTTTTAACAAAATTTTTTACTTCTGTATCTTCATAATCGATAAAGCTTGGCGTGAGGTAGTGTAATTTCAAGCGGTGATAATATTCAGTGTTGATGCTTTCAAATCTTGGATAATCAGATAATCCAACCAAAGTAATGTTGAAATTTTTTGACAAAACCTGCAGGGCATTGACAACCCTTGCCAAGGTAGCTTCCCTGGCCTTCCGATTTTCGGTTAAAGGCACCAGCACCACGTTTTCAAGATCTTTCTTCATCGATCCCCGGGTTTGAATATGCCCCTGGTCTCCTCCTCCGGTAAACGGAACCTCTACAATGTGTCCCCCCTTTTTCAAATGGGAATGAGTGCCAAGTTGGTCTTTCAAACGTTCAATCATGTTCCATTCATTGGTTTTTTTAAAATCGCCGGTAGTTAATACTATAATATTTTGACCAACAAATCGTTCAGCAACAAAATCAGCCGTACGTTCCAGGATGTAATTTTTCGAAGGGGTAAGCTGAAAAAAATAAGGACAATGATGCACCAGCGAGTCGTTGGCTAAAAATGGGGCAACCATGGGGATACGGTTCTTTGCCGAGAAGGCTGATACCGCCGGCTGCATTTTCACATCGCGTGGGCCGACAATCAACCCTGCTTCCAGAAGCCAATGGTCACTGAGTATTTTACTTACTTTCTGCTCTGTATCGTATACCTTTACCTTAATATTAACGCCATCCTTTTGCAAAGTATCCAAGGCCAAAAGAAAACCTTCATAGAAATTGAGCGCCGATTTCGACTGGTCAAAAATCTCTGAATCTTTATTTTGCTTAATATGAACCGTATCCATTTTATTCAACTCGATCTGGCTGGAATTTTTCCCGGCATCAGTAAGCCGTTCTGATTCTTCATTGAGGTTCGAATTTTTATCAAGGTAGAATGGCATCATCAAAGCTATTGCCAGGGTATCGGATTCACGGATCTTATTCTTTTCCTTAGGAAATGGCAGGTTCTCGGGAACGGAAGCAATCGACTTTTCCTTGCTTTCAATTTCAGGTTCTTCCTTCCTGAGCGATAATGAGGGAAGTATTTTTTTTTCAGGAATGAGCAACTTTTCTCCTGTAATCAAGCTTCTTCCTTCCAAACCGGGGTTTACTGCCAGAATTTCATTAGGGGAAACTCCTTTCGAATTAGCAATCCCGAATAAAGTTTCCCCCTTTTGCACCAGATGATATTCCTTTTGTCCAACCACAGGTGTTTTTTGTCTATCTACCTGATCAATTGAGCCTGGCAACCTGATTTCCATTCCCCTCTTCAGTCCACCTGCCAGTTCAGGATTGAGCAAAATCAATTCCTCCTTCGAAAGACCGAATTTTCTTTTCAGTTTGGAAAAGGTATCGCCTTTCTCAATTGTGTATCCCATATAAGTTGGCAAAGAAGTACCTGGCTTAGAGTCTTGCTCAGGTTTAGATTTTATTTTTAACAACCAATCAACCGGAAGGGGATCGGGAGCCTCTGGATTCATTTGCCGAAGTTCCTCAACCGTTAATCCATATCGTTTCGAGAGCGAATAATAAGTTTCGCCAGTCTTTACCTTGTAGTCGAACAATTGAATTGTTTCCTTGCTCGCAGGTTTTGTTGATGCAGACGAGAGTGCTTTGGGGATCTTCAACCTTTCGTTGGTCCTGATCCCTTTTTCAGCTTGTGGATTATAACGAACCAGTTCTTCAGAATTAATGCTGTATTGACGAGCTACAGAGAAAGAGGTTTCTCCCTTTCCAACCACATGAATTAAAAACACCATCATTTCTTTTTCAGGAACTTGAAACGATTCATGGTTCTTGTCTATTTTTATCTCTACAGGCACCAATAATTTCATCCCTGTTTTCAAACCTTCTGTAGAAGACGGATTTAATCGAAGGAGTTCCGATTTTTCCCATTGGTACTTTTTAATTACGGAAAAGAAGGTCTCTCCCTTCTCAACGGTATGATATTGATAGTATTTGCCTTCGGACGAGATGATCTCGCTGCCGTGTTTCAGCTGGCCAAACAAGGGATTCACCTGGCACAAAACAGAAATAAGGAAAAAGAGGAAGAAGAATCTGTTCATTGTTCAAATGCTTTTTTAAATCAAGCACGAAAGTAAAAAATGTATTCGATAATTATTAACTTTCCCCAGTCAATCAGTAAACCTTCTTGAAAAATAAAAGTCTTTCTTTCATTTTCATCAATGGATTCATCAGCAGAACTATTAATCAAGTTGCAACAGGCCGACACCAAACGGGAAGCCTTCACCGAACTGGTAAAATTATACCAGAAAAGGTTGTATTGGCACATCCGGAAGATGGTTCTGAACCATGATGATGCCGATGATATTCTGCAAAATGTGTTCATTAAAGCTTGGAACAATCTCGATTCGTTCAGGGGTGAATCCTCGTTGTTCACCTGGCTATTCAGGATTGCCACCAACGAATCGATCACCTTCCTGAACCGTCAGAAGAGGAGTAACATGACAAAATTAACCGACACTTCCGACTACCTGCAATCCAACCTTCGTAGCGATATTTTTTTTGATGGGGATGAAATTCAACGAAAACTCCAGGAGGCGATTGCCGTGTTACCCGATAAGCAGCGCTTGGTTTTCAATATGAAATATTTCGATGAAATCAAATACAACGACATGGCCAATATCCTCGATACATCGGTTGGTGCGTTGAAAGCTTCTTATCATCATGCTGTTAAGAAAATTGAAGAATACATGAAAAATAAAGATTAAACCTTTGAGGAGTAAGGATGTCCAAAAAAATGATTGTAAAAAAATATGAAACACGAGGAAGAAAATATTGAATTCAAGGATTGGAACAAGAAAAATCCTTTCATGGTACCTGAAGGATATTTCGACCAGTTTCCGTCGAGGATCATGTCGAGGATTGAACAGATAGAATCTTCGCCCCAAAAAAAAGTTGGATGGTTAAGATTTCTGGGGCCCTCGCTTGGTATTGCGGCAAGTGTTGCCTTGGTTGCATTGATGTTTTATGTGCCGGTTAAATTGGCAGGGCCAAAAGTTACCCAGCAAGCGGCAGAAAACCAGTACAACCCATACGATTTGGAATCTGAACTTTTTAATGATCTTACTTTTTTTGACCTGTTAACAGGCCAAACAGAAAAGGAACCCATGGACAACAACACAATCGAAACAGTCCTCATGGCCTCGTCGAACGATTATGAACTAATGGGTTATTAGGGAAAATCAGTACTTTTAATTGGTTTAAAATAAATGGCAACATGATGAAAATGTATAAATTATCCAGCTTAGTACTGTTGGTGACTTTAACAACAAATACTATCGTTCAGGCTCAAAAGCCAGAACAAGGAAAACCTGAACCCTTTGATTTTGAAAAATTCAAATCAGAAAAAATTGCATTCATTACTAAAGCAATTGAATTGACGCCACAGGAGGCAGAAAAATTTTGGCCAGTTTATAATGAATTTGAGAAAAGCCGTTTCGACATCATGAACGAGCGCCGTGATTTGCAAAACAACCTTCGCGAAAACAAAACCAAACTTTCCGATAAAGAATATGCCGATATCAGTAGGAAAATGGCTATGCTTCATAAAAAAGAAGGGGAATTGATGATCAGGTACAATGAAGAATTTTTAAAAATCCTGCCCGCGAAAAAAGTAATCGAGCTTTATGAGGCAGAAGGTGATTTTCGCCGGCAACTCCTAAAAGATTACCGGCATCGCAACAAGGAAGAGTTTAAATAGGTTTTCAATTGTTTATTTCACGATACAAGGCAGCAGTTCGCAAAAAAGTTCTGCTGCCTTTTGCATTTTGTTAATACTGCGCTTTTACGTAAATATCATTGTCATGTATAAATGGACCAAAGGCCACCATCGAAAAAGTAATGATTTTTTATACTTTAGCCGCACAAAACTTAAGCAGAAAAATATGAGTGGTTTTTTCGGATCAGTTGCAAAAAACGATTGTGTTTCAGAAGTTTTTTATGGTACAGATTACCATTCCCACTTGGGAACAAAAAGGGCTGGTATGGCTATTTTCTCCTCTGACAAGGGCTATCAAAGAGCCATTCATAGCCTCGAAGACGGATATTTCAGAAATAAATTTGAAAACGATATTGCCTCCTTTTCAGGAGAATCGGGTATCGGTGTAATCAGCGACAACGAAGCTCAACCTTTGGTAATTTATTCACACTTAGGTCGTTTTGCCCTTTCTACCGTCTCAAAGATCAATAATATTGATGAGCTGGCCGATCGTTTCCTTGCACAAAACAAAATGTTCAGCGAAACCAGCCAGGGAGGGATCAACCCTACAGAATTGGTAGCCATGCTCATTTGCGAAAAACCTTCTTTTGTTGAGGGAATCGAAAATGTATTTCACTCGATAAAAGGATCGTGTTCCATTCTGATCCTGAACAAAGACGAAATTATTGCTGCCCGAGATCTCATGGGCCGCACCCCGGTGGTGATCGGAAAAAAACAAGAAGCACTTTGCGTAGCCTCCGAAACTTCATCGTACCTTAACCTCGACTTTAAAACAGAAAGATACCTGGGGCCCGGCGAAATTGTTTCTCTTAAATATAACAATTGTATAACCTTGCGCCAACCCGAAGAAAAAATGCAGATCTGTTCCTTCCTTTGGGTTTATTACGGATATCCCACCTCCTTTTATGAAGGGATCAACGTTGATGAAACCCGGTATCATTGTGGGGCAAAACTAGCTTCAGGCGACGATGTGGAAGCCGATTTTGTGGCCGGCATCCCCGATTCGGGTGTAGGCCATGCAATGGGATACAGCAACTCAGCAAAGCTTCCTCTGATGAGGCCTTATGCGAAATATACCCCCACCTGGCCCCGTAGCTTCATGCCTCAGAACCAAAAAATGCGCGACCTTGTGGCCAAAATGAAGCTGATACCCAACAGCTCGCTTATTGAAGGCAAAAGAGGAGTGTTCCTCGACGATTCAATCGTTCGGGGAACCCAGTTAAAAGATAATGTTAAGGATTTACATGAAGCCGGCATCAACGAAGTACACATGAGAATTGCCTGTCCCCCGCTGATTTATCCTTGCGAATTCCTCAATTTTAGCCGTTCACGTTCCAGTCTCGAGCTGGCAACACGAAAAGCCATTATGAAGCTTGAAGGCAAGGAAGATGCCGACTTTGAGAAGTACGCCAATCCCGATACCAAGGAGTATCAAAACATGGTAGAACAAATACGTAAAGATTTGGATTTAACAACATTAAAATTTCAAAAGCTCGACGACCTCGTCCAGGCAATAGGGCTTCCCAAAGAGAAATTATGTACCCATTGCTGGGACCATTCGAGCTATTATTTACCTTAGAATAGAAAGGGCTTTCTCTATAAGGGTATCCTTGCCCTTTCGATCGTCGTTTGCATCCAGCGAGACTTCAACATCAACCGGTACCCCAGGCTCAATATGTACTCCTTCGGGGGTAATGGTCTGTGTAACCGACATACGATACCTCCATCCGTTGGGCATTTCTCCCGATGCGGGTACTCCCCCACCTCCTCCGGTTTGGTCGCCTAATAAAATGACACCAGGGATTTGTCTCATCATTTGAGCAAAAAAGGTTGTGGCACTGTACGAGGCCCGGTTGCAAAGCACGACCACCCTTCCGCTAAAACGCTTTCCTTCTTTAGGAAGAAGTATCATATCCATCCAGTCGGAAAATTCACCTGTAGCAGGCCCCATCTTTACCCTTTCACGTGCAAACAATACTTTCTCATCAGTAAAACAAGAAGCCAACAACCGGGCATTTGATAAACTCCCCCCCCCGTTG
>CAZSIK010000256.1:0-6115 GCA_964606515.1 uncultured Prolixibacteraceae bacterium | reverse complement strand
CACAGTTGAAAAGAGTGGGGCAGTTCCACCAGGAATATATAGGCCCACTTTTTCGATACCCACACTTTTTTGCCAGCATTTTACGCCTGGCGTGGTTTCAATCACTTGTGATTCGAAGCGTTGAGCCTCGTGAAAGGTACGTATGTTGGCCGCGGCTTGTTCGATGGCTGCTTTCAAACTGGCATCGAGTTCGATAACGCCGGCTTCAATTTCGGCTTCAGAAACCAGCAGATCCGTCAGTTCCACTTTATCGAACTGGGCGGTGTATTTCAGAACGGCCTTATCACCATTGGTTTTCACGTCGTCGAGCACGGCTTTCACCTTTTCGTTGAGCGAAGCCGTTTCAAACACGGGACGCTTCAGTAGCAAAGGCCACTCTCTGGGCGATGGATTCTTTATTACTTTCATATTTTAAGTCATTCGTCATTAAAAAACCACAAAGGAAAAAAAGGTTATCACAAAGGGCACAATGCTTTTTGTATCTTTTAATACTACCTAAGGGTTAATTTCTCCGTGTCTTTGTGTCTCCGTGTTCGATTTTATTACATGATCATCTTTTCAATTGGTAGCACCAAAATTCCTTCGGCACCTAGTGCTTTTAGTTTTGAGATATTCTCCCAGAAGAATTTTTCTTCGATTACCGAATGAACAGAGCTCCAGCCACTTTCGGCCAAAGGCATAATGGTTGGGCTTTTCATCCCGGGCAACATGGCAATGATTTGCGGTAGCTTCCCGTTAGGGGCATTCAGCATGATGTACTTTTTGCCTCGTGAGCGTTCGACCGATTCGATACGGAAAATCAATTCGTTGAGGATGGTTTTTTTTTCTTCCGAAAGGCCTGGAGTGGCGATCAAAACAGCTTCCGATTGGGTGACGACTTCAACTTCTTTCAATCCGTTGGAAACCAGTGTGCCACCCGAGCTTACAATGTCGAATATGGCATCGGCTAAACCAATTCCCGGGGCTATTTCAACTGAGCCGGTAATTACATGGATAGAAGCGTTGATTTTCTTTTCCTCAAAATACTTTCGAAGGATGAAGGGATAGGAAGTAGCAATCGTTTTGCCATTGAACCAATTCAGGTCAAAATAATCTTCACCTTTTGGGATAGCCAGCGATAAACGGCACTTGCTGAAGCCTAAGCGTTTTACAAGAGTGACCTGCTTGTTTTTCTCAAGCATTTCATTTTCGCCAACGATGCCCACATCGGCTACCCCGTCGGCTACGGTTTCGGGGATATCGTCGTCGCGTAGATACAATACTTCTATTGGGAAATTTTTCCCTGATGAAATCAATTGTCTTTTGCCAACGATCATTTTGATCCCGCATTCGTTGATCAAGGCAGCCGATTCTTCGTTCAGCCTGCCTTTGGTTTGAATGGCTACCCTAATAATTTCACTCATAGTTGATATATATTAAAAAAAAAGCTTACCGTTGGGGTAAGCCTTTTCATTATTTGGTATATTTTTCTGTTTCAGACAATACACAGCCGGCCTACCTGAGTTGCAGGAAATGATGACCGTGATGATGAATGAAACTGTATTTCATGATAAAACAAATTTTAATATTTGCTGCAAGTATAATTATATTTTGCAAGTTAGACAACCGTTTTTTGGCAAAATCTTCATAATATGATTTTATTATTAAAACCGCATCAGGAAATCAACCAGGTTTTCGTCGCCGGTCAGGTTTAGTTTCTTACGGAGCCTGTATCGGGCCACATCGATGCTTTGAGGGTTCTGTGAGGTAATGGCGGCAATGTCTTTCGAACTCAGGTTGAGTCTTAAAAAGGCACACAGTTTTTTTTCATTCGGGGTGAGTTCGGGGAATTCGGTTTGAAGCTTTTGATAAAACTGTTCATTCACATTGCTGAAGTGCATTTCAAATTCGTTCCAAATAGTATTACCGGTATCCAGGTTGAAACGGTTGATCAGGGAGCGGATCATGGTTTGGCCTTTTGCATTGGTGAATTCCCTGATTTTATCCAGTTCTTCAATCAGGTGGTTGTTGGTTTCTTTCATCTGAACTAGTCGCAATGCGTTGGATGCCAATTCTCTTTTCTTGATTTCAATCATCTCGTGGTGAGTTTGGTTGATTTCGGTAACATCGGTCATCAACATCAGGATTCCCGAGGGAAGCCCATCGTGGTTGAACAGCAGATTTTTTGATACCACATACTCACGTTTTGCTTCTCCTAAAGTGGTCTCATACACGATTTCATTTCCAGCTTCTAGTAACTCCCGATCCTTTTGCTGGTGCAGAAGGGCTTCATCGTTGTTGAGGAAGAATTCAACCTGATCTCCGATGTGATCGGCCTCATCAGCCTTTAATAGGTTGAGGAATTTTCGGTTAAGCCCGGCAATTATTCCCTCGAGGGTATAGAAAACCAATGGTTGCGAGAGGCTTTCAATCAAAGTATGGATAAAACGGTTGCTTTGTTCCAACTGGCGATATTGATTGTGAAGTTCTTTCATTGTTGATGATAGGAGGAGCATCGATTTTACCCTGGCCATTAGCTCGATACGGTCGAACGGTTTTCTGATAAAGTCGATGGCTCCGGCTTCCAGGGCTGTTTTTAGGTTCTCGGGCGAGGTCATGATCCCAGTAATCATGATGGCTGGAATGTGCCCGGTGCTTGGGCTGGCTTTAATCATTTTCAGGGCTTCAAGCCCATCGAGCCGGGGCATGTTCCAGTCGAGCAGAACCAAGTCAGGTAATTCTTCCTGGCTCTTTTTTACTGCTTCAATGCCATCGGATGCAGTAGAGATACGATATCCGAAATTTTTAAAAATTTCGGCATAAAGCATCAAATTTAAAGGTTCGTCGTCGGCAATCAATATTTTGAATGGATTCATTATGTTGTTGTTTATGGTCAGCAGTTTTATAAATAGAAATGAATGACTACATTTACCTGTCAATAGCGAATGATAGGATCAAAGATGCTAAAATTTTTTCTTGTTGTCTTTCTTTTTTTTTCTGTTGTTTGGGCTGCATTTCCGGCTTCAGGAATTGTATTGAATGATTCTATCGAATCGGTTGATCTTTCCGATAGCCTTCTTTATTATGAAGATCAATCCGGCCTTCTTAATTTTGCTGAAATTTCAGATACTGCCTTTTCTTCACGCTTCGTGAAGGCTCCGTCAGGGAGGATAAGTTACGGAACTTCGAAGTCGGTTTTTTGGTTCCGTTTTTCGGTTTTGAACCTTTCAACCTGGGCAAATTGGTTGGTTCAGGTCGATTATCCTGTACTGAACCAGGTTTCGTTTTATTTTACCGACTCTTCGGGAAAACTGGATAGGGTTGTTCATCAAGGGCTTGACTTTTCGTCTGGAACTGCGCGTAACCAGCACCAGGTGTTTGTCGTGCACGATTTCAATCCTAAGCAAATTCAACAGGTTTTTGTTAGGGTGCATACTTCTTCTTATTTGTTTTTTCCCCTTAAACTACAAAAAGTTACAGCTTTTGTAGGCGATCTGAATTTCAAGCATACTTTATATCTCACTTTTTACGGGCTGAGCCTGGGAATGGTTCTGCTCAACCTGATTCTGCTTGTGTTGACCCGTGAAAAATCTTACTTTTGGCTGTTCGTTTTCTTGGCTACCTTAGTGGTCAATTCTTATTATCAATATGGTATGGGTTTTCGCCTGTTGGGGTCTAACGGAATTTTTGGAGCTTCGCAGGCCAGGACCATGATTTTCTACATCACGATAATTGCCTATGCCTTATTTACTGTTAACTACCTCGATCTGCATCGTTATCGGAGGTTGTATCTTGTGTTTCGCATTCTTATCGCATTTTTTGTTTTGTTTTTGCCGTTCCTTCTTGTATTCAAGCTCCCAATGGAAAAGGTTAATCAGCTTACCCCCGTTGTTTATCTTACCGGCGCTTTGATCTGTATGGCAACTGCAATTTATACAGCTTCAAAAGGGCATCGTACTTCGTTATACTATCTGGTCTCGTTTTGCATGTTCATCATTTCTTCGGTAATTTGGCTTTTACTTTTGAAAGGATCTCTGAAATTCACCTCGCTGGTATATTATGTTAATGTTTTTTCCGGGAGCCTATTTAGCTTGTTGTTAACCGTTGGCTTAATGGAAAAAATTACTGCAATCAGGAGGGAAAGAGCCCGTTCGGATGAATTGGCTGCGGTCAACCTCGACCTGCAACGTGAAATTTCGGAGCGAAAACTTTTGCAGCAAACATTGAGCAGCAGTGAAGAAAAGTTCAGGTTGTTGTTCAAGAATTCACCACAACCCATCACGCTTTCCGATTTGAATACCGGAGTGTTGATCGATTTTAATCCCAAGATGTGTGAAATTACGGGCTATACCGAAGATGAACTCAGGGGTAAAAGCAGTATTGAGCTAAACCTTTTAGGGGAGAAGGAGCGGGAAGAGTTAGCAAGAACCATCAGGGAAAAGAAGGTAATTAACAACATGGAGCTTTCGATACGTAAAAAGAATGGCGGATGGGTGCATACCCTTATTACCACTGGCCAGGTTTTAATCAACACTAAGGAAACCATTATTGCCGTGCTTTCCGATATAACCGAGTTGAAAAAGAGCCAGGCTGAAGTAAAAAAGTTATCGATTGCAATCGAACAAAGTGCCAATTCTATAATTATTACCAATCCGAAGGGAAATATTGAATACGCCAATCAGCGGTTGTTTGAACTCACCGGCTATCAGCCTTCGGAAATTATAGGAAAAAAGCCAAGTATTTTTAAAAGTGGCCATCATGATGAATATTTTTATCGTGAATTGTGGAACAACGTGAGCAAAGGTGAAACTTGGAAAGGAGAAATTTTGAACCGTAAAAAGAATGGCAGTTTATACTGGGAAAAAGCCATTATCTCACCAATTACCGATGAGCGGGGAAAAGTAATCCACATACTTGCCATTAAGGAAGATGTGACTTTTGCAAAGGAACAACAGGAAGCTTTGGTTCGGTCGGAACAGGAACTTCGTAAGCTGAATGCCACCAAAGACCTCTTTTTCTCGATCATTGGCCATGACCTGATGAACCCGTTTAACGCCCTTATGGGATTCAACGATTTAATCAAGGATGCCATAATGCTGCACGATGAACAGAAAGCCTTGGAATACGCTACTGTAATTGGCGATTCTTCAAAACGAATATTTGTCCTGCTCCAAAACCTTCTTCTTTGGTCGAAGGCCCAAAGTGGAAGAATGATTTTTCAACCATCCGATGTTACCATTGGAGAGTTGATCAATTCTGCAATTCTTTTGCAAAAAGAAAGCCTTGATCGGAAAAAGATCGATCTGCAAGTACGCATCCCCGAGCATGAAACGATCTTCGTGGATCAGAATATGATCGCTACGGTAATCCGAAACTTGCTGGTAAATGCAATCAAATTTTCTGATCTTGGGGGAACGATCTCGATGGAAGTAAATAAAACCGACAAGGGCTACCTTTTTCAGGTATCCGACAAAGGAGTCGGAATGTCGCCCAAGATAATGGCGGCTTTATTCCAATTGGAAAAGATTCAATCGTCGAAAGGGACCCAAGGTGAAATAGGCACAGGGCTTGGACTTGTAATCTGCAAAGAATTTATTTCGGTACACAAGGGCGAAATTTGGGTGGATAGTAAAGAGGGCGAGGGCAGTACTTTTTATTTTAACCTTCCTAAAACATGGTGAAGGCTAAAAGTTTCATCGATTAACGCCGTGATTTTCTTTTGATTCAAAAAGACTATGGAAAAACAGAAAGTATTGATTGTTGATGATGAACCCTTGGTGGTGAAGCACATTTCCGACATCCTCGAACCCGAGGGCTACGAGATATTGGCCGCTTTCGATGGTCAATCGGCTTACGATATTTCAAAAGAATTGATCCCCAATCTCATCGTGTTGGACTGGGACATGCCCTTGATGGATGGGATGGAAAGCCTTAAAATGATCAAAACCGACAGTTCGCTCAATGAAATCCCGGTGATCATGATTACCGGAAGGATGACCTCAGTCAGGAACCTTAAAATCGCATTTGAAGCCGGGGCTATCGATTTTATCCGAAAACCGGTTGAACCGGTTGAGTTAATTGCCAGAACCCGTTCCATGCTGATGCTTGCCAATTATTACCAGCAAAGCCTCAGGGA
>CAZSIK010000255.1:0-6126 GCA_964606515.1 uncultured Prolixibacteraceae bacterium | reverse complement strand
ATAAGCATGTAATAATTGCAAATGAAGCAAATAAGTACCTCATATTTTTATTATTAATCTGTAAATAATAGTTTAAAGTCCAACCATTTATGTATAAAAAACCAAGATTATCTTAAAAGAAATCTCAGTATTCCTTCGTGCCTTCTCTGTGGCCCACGGTGTAGTAAATATTTTTTTCACCACAGAGAGCACGGAGGGCCACAGAGGGAGTTCAACTACTTGAACAGAAGTTGCGCAAACTGGTGCAAGCTACGGCGCCAGGTATGGAATTCGTGGGCTGTGCTTTCCGAAATATACGAAACTGCATGGTAGCCTGCATTTTGCAATGCAGAAACCGCATTTTTCACGCCATCGGGACGCTCTTTGCTTCCACAACTCATGAATACTAGTTTCAGGTTCTTATGATCTTTAATGTCGTCGGGATTATAAGTTCCACCGCTGAAGAGCCCATAATGGGAAAACACATCGGGACGGTTCAAGGTAATCAGCCGGGTTTCGAAACCTCCCATCGACAAACCAGCCATGGCCCTGTTTTCCTGGTTGGCCAGGGTACGGAAATGGCTATCAACGTACGGGATCAATTCATCGACCAATACCGTTTGGAAAGGTTTGATGTCAAAATTGCGCAAGCCTCCGAAGGCAATTTCATTGGTCATACCATAAGTCATTACGATAATGAAGGGTTTTGCTTTTCCTTCGGCAATCAGATTGTCCATGATGAGGTTGGCACGTCCCTGGTTGGGCCATGAATATTCGTTCTCACAATAACCATGTTGCAGATAAAGTACAGGATACTTTTTGGATGTTTCTTTTTCGTAACCAGGAGGTGTATAAACAAAGGCCCTGCGAGAAGTTTTGGTACTTTCGGAAGGGAAAAGGATTTCGTGTAAATGGCCGTGAGGCACCTCTTTAACTGCAAAAATATCCTGATCACCGGAAGGAATTTCGATGCCGCTTCCCCATCGGCATGCACCAAAAAATAGAAGGCTACCCGGATCGGGTACCGATGCCCCGTCGATATTCAGCTGATAATAATGAAACCCTATATCCTGAGGGGCCGATTCGCCTGTCCACAAGCCATTTTCATCTTTTACCAAATCGTATTTTACGCCCCCGATATCGAGTTTAACGTATTTTGCATCGGGTGCCGATATCTGCGCCCTGACACAGCCTTGTGAGTTCACTTGTGGAAAAACCTTCCCCGGTTGGTTTATCGATGAAGGTTTAAAATCCTCGCTAACAGAACTTGTATTGCCCTGTCCGTAGCTTGAATTAGCCAGCAGGACCAACAATACCCATAGTAACCTTAATTGTAATTGCATGATAATTTAATTGTTTGGTTTATTATTCAATTTGTTTTTCTTTCAGATAAAAAATCGTCGGCTATTGATCGTTACTTTATTTACAGCTAAACTGCTATTCTTTAATGCCATGGTACAGGTATTAATTTCACCCATAAAATCGAGATCGCTGGTTCCCGAAATAATCCAGCTAGTATTTAATTTCCAAGGATACACAACCACAAACTTTGCCGTATCGGCAACTTTTTCCCATTTCGGCTGACCTGTTTTGTAAGCCGGATCGAGGTTCATCCCATGAAGAGAAATCATCAGGGGCCTTTCTTTCGGCAATTCAACCGGAATATAAACCTGCATGTTCCGGGTCGGACTACTTACTTTTATAGTTGTTTCCTGAGCAGTTAAGGTTTTCATATAAATACAAACAGTTTCAAACTTGTTAGTTTGCCCATTCATCTTGCCCCATCTTAACAAGCACGGAAACTACGGATTTTGCCTGGTAATTTCGGTCGAACAACAGGGGATAATCGGTGCGTCCACGCACGGGAAATCCATTTTTCCAGGAAAATTTATCGCTTATCCCCCAAACAGTTACACGGGTAAAGGCTTCATCGTATTTCAAAAATAACTTGAAAAAGTCGGCGTATCGTTGGTCAAGAGCAATCCGGGCCGAATCGGGTAAACCCTGAGTGTAAGGATTCAGCTTTTCCTGATAAGCCACATTGGTGGCAATATCGGCACCCCTGCCCCAATCGGGAGTGGGCAACACACTGACATCCATTTCGGTTACCATCACTTTTACCCCTTGCGCGGCATAAGCCTGAATGGCTTTTTCATAGTCTTCGAGCTTAGGGTAATCAAGCCCCACGTGGCACTGCATCCCCACTGCGTCGATACGGATTCCCTGGTCTTTCAGGTTCTTGACCAATCTTGCAATTCCATCCCTTTTGGCAGGAATGGCTTCTGAATAGTCGTTGTAATACAACTCGCAATCGGGATCGGCTTCATGGGCAAACTGAAACGCATATTTGATGAAGTCTTCGCCCAGGATCTGATAAAACTTGCTGTTCCGGTAGGTACCATCGTCGTTTACGGCTTCGTTCACCACATCCCAACCTTTTATTTTACCTTTATATCTGCCTACCACTGTATAAATGTGTTTTTTCATCCGCTCTTTCAACACCTCGGCCGTAACGGTGTTACCAAGGCTATCGGTAAAAAACCACCGGGGCGCCTGAGAATGCCAGATAAGACAATGGCCGGTGATGTGCATGTTGTTTTTTACACCAAACTCAACCATCTGATCTGAGAGCTTAAAATCGAATTCCCCTTCTTTAGGTTGCATGGGTCCACTTTTCATACAGTTTTCGGCTACGATGGCATCAAAGTGTTGTTGAATAAGCCGTAACGATACCGTATCGCGCCCCGTAATCTGTGGAGTGTTCATGGCTGTGCCAATAAAAAATTTCCCTTTGTAGGCATTTTTTAAACCGTATAGTAAGCCGGGATTATCGAGTGGTTTAAAAATTAGATGAACAAACTGATACAAATCGTCTTTCCACACATCGAAATCGTGTTTTCCTCCGGCAATTACCCTATAAATATGAGGTACATCATGTTCAACAAGATAATCGTGGGTCCGTTTGCTCATGGTGATCAATCCATCCTGATCGCCACACGCAATATAGAGTAATTTCAACAAGGCCTTAGCTTGTGCAGGATCGGCAACCAGTTCGTTCGGCATTTTGGTATTGGGTGCCGAAGAAAAACCTCCCACATAAGCAAAACGATCGAGGTTAGTCAAACCAAAGTTAAGCGACTGTCCGCCACCCATCGACAAGCCTGCAATGGCCCTGAATTCCCTCATTTTATTCACCGAAAATTTTTTCTCAACAAAGGGGATCAAGTCGTTTAACAGGTCTTTTTCGAATGTGGCAAAAGCTTCAACCTTGCTTTTCTCGAAGATGTTGCCTGTGGCCCTATCATCTTTAATGGCACGGCCATTGGGCATCACCACGATCATGGGCTTCATTTTCCCATCGGCAATCAGGTTGTCGAAGATTACATGAGGGGCTGCACCGTTAAGCCATTCATTCTCGTCGCCGCCAATGCCATGCAACAGGTACAGTACCGGATATTTTACTTTTTTTGAATAACCGGGAGGGGTATAAATTCGCACATTCCTAACTGCACCAACCGTTTTCGACTTGTACGTATAAATCTCGTTAACACCCTGTGCTATTCCCTGACGGACCTTGTTGAATCCTTCGGGAGCAGCAGCCAAAGCCACCTGAGCCTTCGAAATGCTGGTGCATAACATTAATGCAGTTAGAAACAAGGCAATTAGAATACTTGCTTTCATAATTTAATCAATTTCAAATTTGTTTTCTTTCTATTTCGCGTAGTAAAGCCTTGGTCTTCTATTCAGGAAGGGCATCGTTGGCCGTCGTGGCGTACAATCCCAACAAACAACCGGTGAAGCCACCCGCTATATTGGTCGAAAGGATATCGCCCGAGACCACACCACCTAAGTTGATATAATCGGTTCCGTTGCTCGAGTAACTGAACTCGTAGTCGTCGCCTTTGGCTTGCACCTTCAGACGAACAGGATTTTTTACATCGATTATTGTGCTGGCAATGATTTTTGATTTTACCTCGCGTGAACGTTGTGGTTTCTCGTTGCGTTCGAGGATCAGGTAATATGCATCGCCTTTTTTGGTTATACCAAACACGTAATTCGAGTGTTCGCTTTGCAGGGCTACAATTCCAGCCAACTCTTTTTCTGAAGCCGGCATGTATTTTAATATAGTTTCGAACGAGAAATGATGGTGCTGTTGCCTGTGAAACAGGGTTGAAGTGGGTTTTACTTCCTTGATGTTTACCGCGAATGGTTTTATTTGCAAACCATTTGGAGTAAACGAGATGAACTCTTCACGAGGTCCTCTCAAGCCAATCCAGCGGTAATCGAGTTTTCCGGAAGTAAAATTTTCAGTATAGGTGAAATTCCCATTGGGGAAAAATCCCTCCTTACCGGTTTTGTTTTCAACCCCTTTAGGCATTTTAAGTTTGGGTTCCATGGGGATCAAACCATTTTCAAAAACAGGAAATTTACCCGACCAATCGACCGGCAGGATGAAGGTTTCCCTTCCGATATTCACCCGATCGGCTGCATTGGGGCGAATGGCCAGGAATACGCCATAAAATTGGCCCTCGGGGGTTTCAACTAAATCGGCATGGCCAGCCCAATCGACTTTATCATTTCGGTCTTTGCCAAAATAGCGTTGGGTAAGTATCGGATTACTGGGAGCAGGCGTATATGGCCCTGTGGGATTATCGCTGATAAAGATTACCTCGCTATGCCAGCCACCGGTTCCCCCTTCGGCACACATCAGGTAATACTTGCCATATCTTTTATATAGGTGTGGGGCTTCGATCCAGATGGGTTTTTTTGTAATATCGACACCCCCATCGACGATAATTTTGTCGGTCCCGGCAATCACCTGGTCGTTTACCAGGTCGTACTCCCATATTTTTATCACCCTGTGACCGTTATACAGTTCCTTTCCCTGATCGGGGGCATCGTTGTGCACCACGTAGGCCTTGCCATTGTCGTCGAAAAACAAGGAAGGGTCGATCCCGTTAAAATTCAATTTGTAGGGGTCGCTCCAGCCCTTCATGGGATCTTTTGTTTTCACTACAATATTGCCAAAACCGCCAGAAAACTGAGTAGTAATCATATAAAAAGTATCGTTGTTCGGGTTGTATTTGATCGCTGGTGCATACACCCCCGCACTAATTCCACAATCATGAACTTTTAGTTGAGAAACACGATCGAGCACATGGCCAATTTGTGTCCAGTTTACCAAATCGTTCGAATGAAAAATGGGAACACCCGGAAACATGGCAAACGAGGAACAAACCAGGTAATAATCGTTTTCTTTTCGGGTTATCGATGGGTCGGGGTAGCAGCCCTGTAAAATGGGGTTGTAGAATTCATCGGTTTTAAGCGAAAAATTAGCATAAATAGGTTCGTTTCCCTGATAGATAACAAGGGAGAACAAGGGGATATTTTGATATTGCATGTTTTTTTGTTTTTTACCCTGACAAAAACCCCCAAGGGATACCAAGGTCAGAATGGTCGACAATAATACAAGATATTTGCCCGTCAACAGGGAGGAACTAAATTCTTTCATGAGGATTCTATTTTAACATTATTTTTTTATTTGTTGAGTTGTAAATTTATCCTCTTCTGCAGAACTGGACTTGTAATTTTGGATAAATAAGTTTAGAAATGGAATAAAACTAAAAGGCTGTCTTATCATTTTAAGACAGCCTTTTATATTGAAAATGTGTTTCCCTGACTATAAATTACCTATAGTTCAAACCTGCACGTACTGTGCATCCATAGGAATAATGGATAGATAATCCTCCACAGTAGCACCAGCAAGACAAGCTTCAATAATTCTGCGTCCAACTGGCGAAAGTTCAGGGCTCAGGTACTTTGGCAACTCTTCTTCAAAGAAAGAATAAAGGATTTCGGCTCCGGCATCGTAGCCAGCAGTTTCGACCTCAGGCTGCTTGTGTACCTGGAGAAACCTTGAGGGAATTTTGGCCCCTTCGATTGTCAGGTAATTCAATTCGAAGCCTAAAAGCGGGCAACGTGCATCTTGGTATTGATCGCTCCTTAAGCGGGCATTTCCCCTCCGCGTAAGGTATTCGCGCATGAGTAACTGAGGTTTAAAACCCACTTTCCACGCTCCGATATGCTGGTTGGGCACAAGAGTGTACCACATTCGGGGTGTATCGATAATTTGTTCAAGGAGCAGGT
>CAZSIK010000254.1:0-6157 GCA_964606515.1 uncultured Prolixibacteraceae bacterium | reverse complement strand
TATTGCACATCGCTGACATTGAAAACCTTAAATGGATGTGCGAAACTTGAGTTATTATAATGACGACATTTGTTGCTTCTTTTTGTTATAAAAAGGATAGCGAATCGTTTTCTCAAATGAACTATGACCGAAGGAACTTTTAAAAAAGATATCTTGCCGATATCCGTGAAAGTCTACCCGCTTGCCTTGCGGCTTTTGGGAAACCGCGAGGCTGCAAAGGATGCAGTGCAACAAGGCTTGTTAAAAATTTGGGAATCAAGGCATCGGCTCGAATCTTGTGGAAATAAAGCCGCCTTTGTTTTTACCGTGGTTCGAAATATCTGCCTCGATGAACTGAAAAGAAAGCGACCAATATATGTCGATGACCTTACAAGAATGCAGTCAGCCCAGTTTGAGGAAACCAGCCAAAACGATCATAACGAAGCAGCTGAGTTGGTAAAAAAAATAATTGGCAACTTGCCATCAGTACAACAGGAGGTAATTTCACTACGCGATATCGATGGCTTTGATTTTGAAGAAATTGCCGAAATATTAGGCATCGAAGTACCCCATGCCAGGGTTTTACTTTCGCGGGCCCGAAAAAGAGTACGGGAACAACTTGAAAAATGGTATCAATATGAATCGACACAAACAAGATGAAATGATAAACCGGTTCTGGAATGCAGAAACAAACCCTGATGAAGAAAAGGATTTGTTGCAAAACTGGTTAAAACTTGAAACAGAAGGTACTGAAAAAAGCTATGCACACTTCATTAGTCGGAGCAAGCTTTCTCCAGCGGGTATCGAAGCCGAAGCCTGGGATTACATCCAAAAACATTCTGCAAGGAGAAAAATGCCCAAATTGGCCCGATGGTCGATTGCTGCCTCATTGGCCATCCTGGTTGCTTCTGCAGGATTGCTCTATTCCATTTCACTCAAAGAAAAAAGAATGAAAAACTTCTCCCAACTCGAATCGGCGCTCAGTTTCACCGCCAAGGGAATTGCGCCACAACCTGAAAAAGAGATCCTTTATGAAGACGACCTATTCATTATTGTAGCAGTAAACTGAAAACGATTAATTCTTTAGCCATGAAAAAAACAACTTCTATATTCCTATTTACTTCTTTATGCTTCTTTATATTGATAACCGGAGTAAAGGGTGAAAATCCGTTCCGTGCCCTGACCAACACATTCAGGAATCAGGACCAGCTTCAATTTTCGGAGCTTGGAGAAAAAACCATCAGACTGTACATCAAGGAGAAAAGTCCATCTCCCGATGCCCAACAAGTTCTTTCACGCATTAAACAATTGAATATTCTGAATTTCAAAGGGAACAAGCAGTTCAATATTTCACAGTTTGTTGAAAACTTCAACCGTTCTTATCCGGTCGAACTCTATACTCCTATTAATGTACGGAAAGACAGCGCTCAATGCAAAATGGTGTACATCAAGGAAACAAACGACAAGATTACCGATTTGCTGGTTGCCGAAGTTATTGAGCAAAAAGTTTCGCTGGTCGAAATTAAAGGCGACATTGACCTTGAACACATAGCTCTACTCAAAGATGCATTGAATATCGAAGGGCTTAGCCCGATACAGCACTTAGGCAAAACCAAAGAGGGGATACAGTCTTTCCCTGATCCAAATGCATTTAAACTTAATAAATACAACACTCCAGCTTTTCCTTACCAACCTCGTCGATATAAAGCTCCAACCAATGGCTTCAGGCCTTGGTTGCTAGCGGATTCTGAACCAGGGGCTTCTCCCAAAAAGGGAAAAGGGATCGAAGTATACGACCGTTTTGGTAATAAATATGTCGATGCAGGCCATGATCCGGTTTTACTAATCAACGGCTATTCCTCTTCAACCGATTACCGTTCTTCCCTTCAAAGAATTTCACCCGAATGCATTCAAAGCATCAATGTATTGAAAAATGGCAATCCAGGAAATCTTTCTCAAAGCGGAACCATTGAAATAAACCTCAAAGGATCAGCCAACCAAGCATTTACAATTTGTGATGGCATCCTTTATTTTGGTCAGGACGGACAAATCAAGATGGTGGATTTGACCCAGGAAGATGCACCTAAGCTTCTACTCGACTGCCAGGAACGGCCGCTTTGCGAAATTGAAAACATTAATCCGGAAAAAGTAGGATCGATACAACTTACACACAATCCAAGAAAATGCAAGGGTAAAACCGAAGGCAATTTCGTAGTGGTTGAATCGAAATAGGGATCATTTAGGGGATTTTTTGAAATAAAATTTCTTTTATTTTTATTTCATTTGACCTTTTACTACATTTATCACGAAATGAACCCATTCGGTATTTGGTAATGAATATTAACCGGCCTACTTTACTGATCAACAAGCAAACCTGCATGCAAAACATCGAAGTGATGCAGAGTAAGGCTGAACGAAACCACTTGCGCTTTAGGCCTCATTTCAAAACCCACCAGTCGCACGAAATTGGACGATGGTTTCGAGAAAAAGGAGTTACAGCAATCACGGTTTCTTCGGTGATGATGGCCGAATATTTTGTAAGCGACGGATGGGATGATATCACAATAGCTTTCCCCTTTAACCACTTCGAAATAAGCAAACTCAACGAATTAACTGAAAAGGCAAACATCAACATCGTTGTGGATAGCTTGGCTACGATCGGGAAAATTGGGCTTTTGCTTGCACGCCCCATAGGGGTGTACCTAAAAATCAGTACAGGGTACCAGCGATCGGGGATTAACTCGAACGACACGAACCGGATCGACCGTCTACTCGAAAGCCTTTTCTCGTTTCCCAACTTCATCTTCAAAGGATTTCTTACCCACGCGGGACATACTTACGAGGCCAAATCGAAATATGAAGTTCAAAACATTCATTTCGATGCCTTGAAAAAGATGGAACTGCTCAAAAAGCAATACTCCTCGTTGGCTCCAGGCCTTGAAGTGTCGATCGGAGATACCCCATCGTGTTCCCTTTCCGAAAATTTCATGGGAGTAGATGAGATTCGCCCCGGCAACTTCATTTTTTACGACTTAATGCAACACAACCTGGGAGCCTGCCATATCGACGATATTGCCATCAGTTTAGCCTGTCCGGTCGTGTCGAAACAACGCCTCAGAAACGAAATCATCATTTACGGAGGAGCCATCCATCTTTCAAAAGACTGGATCAACAATACCGACGGAAAACCACTTTACGGCAGGGTAGTTATCAGGGAAGGTGAGCAAAAGGAATTGCTCGACTCAAACAACTATGTATGCAAACTTACCCAGGAGCATGGTTGTATTCGATGCAATCCAAAGGTTTTCGACCGGATCAGAATTGGCGATGTTGTCGAGATCATTCCCGTACACTCTTGTCTTACTGCTTATTGCATGGGCCGTTACCTCAGCACCAAGGGCGAATGGATTGAAATGATGCCCCGGTTTTAAAGCATCACGAACTTCAACCTCAGAAGATAGCCTGAAAGGAAATGCTTCGCTTCTCTTTCAAGCTTACTTAGGTAAAATACCGATTTACATTTTATTTTTCCCTTCGAATTTCCTATACTTATAATTTTACTAATATTGAAGTACAGAATTTTATTCTGTTTAATTATTTTTTTAGGCCATAAAATGAAGGATATTAATTGTATAGGGTTCGATAGCGAAATTTATCTTAAAGAACAAACTGCCGCAATTTTAGATAGGGTAAAACGGTTCAACCAAAAATTATATCTCGAGTTCGGAGGGAAAATTTTATACGATTATCATGCAGCCAGGGTTCTTCCCGGTTTCGATCCTAACGCCAAAATGCGCCTGCTTCAATTGTTGAAAGATAAAATTGATGTGATCCTTTGCATCCATGCAGGTGACATAGAAAGAAAAAAAGTTAGGGCCGACTTTGGCATTTCGTACGATGTGGATGCATTAAAAACAATTGATGATTTCAGGGAATGGGGTATTGAAGTTACCGCTGTGGTAATTACCCGCTACCAGAATCAACCCCCAGCTACTGCCTTTAAAAATAAACTTGAAATGAGGGGTATAAAAGTATACCTTCATTATCCCACCCAAGGCTATCCCACCGACATCGACCTCATCGTGAGCGACAAGGGATACGGAGTCAACGAATATATTAAGACGACCAAACCCATCGTGATTGTTACCGGTCCCGGACCCGGAAGCGGGAAGTTGGCTACTTGCCTGTGCAACCTTTATCACGAATATAAAAAAGGAATAAAGGCAGGATATGCAAAATTTGAAACCTTCCCGATTTGGGATCTTCCAATAGACCACAAAGTCAATATTGCCTACGAAGCAGCTACTGTCGACCTGAAGGATGTAGTGATGATTGACGAACATCACCTGAGTGCCTACCAAATAGAGGTAGTTAATTATAACCGTGATATAGAAGCTTTTAACCTTCTCAAAAGGATACTCGAAAAAATTACAGGAGGCGCCTCGATGTACCAATCACCCACCGATATGGGGGTAAACCGGGCCAGTGCAGGAATTGTTGATGATGCCATTATTTCGGCTGCTTCCCACCAGGAAATCATCCGCCGTTATTTCAGGTGTGCCGTAGAATACGCCATGGGCCTGGTCGAGAAAGAAACCCTGGACCACATCAATGCCATCATGCAAAAAATTGGCGCTAAAGCCGAAGACCGCGACGTAGTGCTTCCTGCCCGTTTGGCTGCCCGCGATGCCGAAAACAGCGGAAAAGGAAATGAAGGTATTTTTTGTGGTGCTTCGATCCAACTCCCTGACGGAACAATTATTACCGGAAAGAATTCACCCCTGATGCATGCCTCTTCAAGCCTGATATTGAATGCCACCAAGCACCTTGCCGGTCTTCCCGATAGCATGTACCTACTGCCTCAAAGCATCATCGATTCAGTTACTCATTTAAAGAAAGACATCCTGAAGGGTAAAATGGTAAGCCTTGATGTGGATGAAACCCTTATCGTTTTAGCCATTAGCGCATTGTCAAATCCTGCTGCACAAATGGCCCTCGAAAAACTCGAAGTATTGTGCAACTGCGAAGTTCATCTTACCCATATTCCCACACCTGGTGATGAAGCTGGCTTGCGAAAGCTACGGATTAATCTCACCTGCGATCCAGAGTATTCAAGCAAAAGCCTGTTTATCAGCTAAAAATAAAATTGCAAGCTACCTTTCCGGGATACTGCAAAGCGTTTCGCTTAAAAAATTCCAGAAATTTAATACCGAGGGGATGTGTACTTTCTCGTCGGGTGAATGTGGATTCCGAATGGTAGGTCCTACAGAAATCATGTCAAGTTTAGGAAATGTACCCTTGAAGATGCCACACTCGAGACCCGCGTGCATGGCAACAACTTTTGGTAAAAAGCCTTTCTGTTTTTGAAAAATTGTTTGCATCAGTTTCAGGATGCCCGACTCGGGATCGGGCTTCCAGCCAGGATAATGACCAAAAAATGATATTTTTGCTCCGGCCAGTGAAAGGCAACTTTCAAGCGACGAGGTCACTTCATCACGGGCTGAATCGATAAAACTGCGAACCAGGCACAAACCTTCAATAGTTCCTGGTTGTGACTTGATAATCGAAAAATTGGTCGAAGTTTCAACCACTCCCGGCATTGTATCGCTTAAGCGGATAACGCCATTGGGCAGTCCACACATCACATTAACTACATCGTCTTGAATGTTCAGGGGAAGCATCCACTTCTGAGGTTCTACCTTAACCGCTTTCACCGAGAGATCGGGCTCTGTTTTTCCAAGCTCGTTCATCCAAAGAGCTTGCATTTCGGCCACCAACCATTGAAGGTTGTCGGTGCCGCTGGCAGGAATGGTAATCACAGCAAAAGCTTCACGGGGAATGGCGTTGCGCATGTTGCCACATTCGAGCGAAACCAACCTGGCATTCGAACGCGTGATGGCCTTTTTCAGAAAATGTCCCATGAGTTTACATGCATTGCCCCTTCCCAGGTGAATATCCAATCCCGAGTGTCCTCCTTTTAAGCCGGTGATCGAGATTTTATAGATTTCATTCTTTCTGGGTATTTCCACCTCGTTGTATTGCCATTCGAAGCCTACATTTGCCCCTCCGGCACAGCCAACACTAAGGTCGTTCTCATCTTCCGAATCGAGGTTGATCAGGATTTCGCCCTTCAAGTCTTCGGGTTTTACTGCCAAGGCCCCGGTCATCCCACTTTCTT
>CAZSIK010000253.1:0-6160 GCA_964606515.1 uncultured Prolixibacteraceae bacterium | reverse complement strand
GTGAATATCCTGAAAACAAGAAGGTAGGCCCATAAAGCCTGCCTTTCTTATTTTGTAATCAAACTTTAATCGTAGCGTAACCACGTTGCAATCGGGTAAAGGTATTTTTGTACCAGAAATAAAATCAGAAATCAGAACAAAATGAAAAAAGTAATAGTAGCAGCAGCAATTCTTGTATTGTCGATAGCAGTTTTTGCAGAAAAAACAGAAGCAAAAGCCGAGCCCAAAGCAAAAGCAAAAACCGAAGCAGCAGTTGTAGTTCCCACCCTCTCGTTAAGCGGAAATGTAATTGATCAGGTGTCGGGCGAAGCGCTGGTAGGCGTAGAAGTAAAAATTGAAGGGACCGAAACCAAAACTTATACCGACTTCGATGGGCACTTTGTTTTCGAGAACCTCCAACCGGGAAATTGTAAACTGGTAGCCAGTTATACTTCCTACACCAAAAAAGAAAAATCGCTCACTGTAAATTCAAAAAACAACCCGGTAAAAATCGAACTTCAGTCTTCGAACTAAACCCGGCGTTTTCACTTGAATATGAACATAAGGAACCGGTTCCGGTTACTCTATCTGCTTATATTTTGTGCATTTCTTATCATAGGTTTTTTCTCCCATTTTTCTTTTCAAAGAATTAAAAACCTGAATAAGATCGATAAAGAGGTGCACCGTTTATACACCCAATCGCTTGAACTTAGGGTTATTGAAGGCGACTACCTTAGTTGGGAACTAATCAACCCTCTGTATTTTAAAACAGGTAAAAGTACCTATCTCGACCGTTTTGATACGGTGTTTTCCAATACCAGCAACCTTCTTGTATCCATTAGCACCGACCCTTTTGCAAAAAAAATTAAGGTCGACAGAAAACTGAACAGCATTGGGCAACATCTAAACGATTTTCAGAAGCTGTTCAAGAGGCTTGAAAAGGAAAAGCGCGAATTGGGGTTTAAGGATTGGGGAATTGAAGGGCAGATGAGAAAAGCCATTCATTTTGTAGAGAAAGAAATCGAGGGGATTAACATGCCCAGGTTACAGGTACACATGTTGATGCTCCGCCGTCATGAAAAAGATTACCTGCTGAGGCGCGACATTGCTTACCGCGACAGGTTCATCTCCGAGCAAGCTTCCTTTTGCAACTCCATATCTGGTTCGGGATTGGCTTCCGACCAAAAAATCAGGATCATTAACGATCTTGATTCCTACAAATCGACCTTCCTCAAGCTAATCGAAAAAGACCAGCTGATCGGAGAATCACAATCGTTTGGCCTGCTTGCTGATTTGCGTACAGGGATAAACCAGATCATTGCTGAATTATCGCTCGTGAGCGACCAGATTTCCCTGATCACCCGCCATAACATCAACCGCATTATCCTCATCCTGATTATTTTTATTGTTGTTTGTGCCACGGTGGCGATTTCGATCGGTGCCTATATTTTCAACCGGATATTGCACCTGATGGGAGGCGAACCTGAAGAGGTGGCCATCATTGCCAACAACATCGCAAAAGGCAACCTTCAGATGCGCTTCGACGAAACCAAAGATTATGAGGGCATCATGAAAACCATGGTAACCATGACCAGAAAAATCACGTCCATTATCAGCAATATTTATAAGAGCAGCGATCATGTTGCCATAGCCAGCAGCCAATTCAATGCTACTTCCCAACATCTTTCAATGGGTGCTGCCCAACAATCGGATTCGATCGAACAGATTGCAGAAACCATTCGTCACATCAACGACAAAACAAGAAGAAATGCCGATGATGCCCAGGCTACAGAAGAAATATCGCGGAATGTAAAGGAGCGGGTTTCGGAAATCAAAACCCAGTCGGACCTCTCGCTTGCCACCAATAAATTGGTTTCAAACAAAATTGAAATCATTAACGACATTACCAAACAAACCAAGATACTGGCTTTAAATGCGGCTGTTGAAGCGGCCAGGGCAGGCAAGCATGGAAGTGGCTTCCATATCATTGCCGAGGAAGTGAAACGCCTGGCCGAAATTACCGGTGAAGCGGCCGATGAAATCGGGAAGCTAAGCCGGAACAGCCTCAATGAATCGAAAACCATCAGCAGACTGATTTCCGACATAGTAGGCCCGGTAGAGGAATCGACCCGCTTGGTAAGGCAAATCTCCGAAGCCAGTCAGGAACAGAGCCAGGGAATCGATCAAATCAGCAACAACATACGCGAATTGAACGGGCTAAGTCAGGAGAATGCCGTTGCATCAGAAGAAATGGCTTCGGGAACCAACGAGCTCGAGCAACAAACCTCGTCGCTGAACGAAATGGTGGGGTATTTTAATATTGGCGATATTTACGCCGACGATGGACGGGTAATCAGTATAAAAGCCTTCAAGAACAAGAGCAAGAAGAAAAAGAAGAAGAAAAAGGAATCCAATTTAAATTAAACAACAGCCATCACAGCTGTATCTTAAAAATTCGATATTACATGAAAACAAAAAAATTCAAATTTGAACAAAGGGTGACCAGTATTGTAGAGATGAATTACCTTTATAAGGTTGATGCAAAATCGTATGAAGAAGCAGAAGCCAAAATAAAGGAGGCATTTGATAAAAAGTTGAAAAAAGGCACTGAATCCTCTCCCATGAAAAAGTATCTCTCGAAATACAAAGTGATGGATACCATGCTTGCTGCCTCTGAATTATTAGAAAAAAGCACTCTGAACATCAAGTACAAGCCCGAAAAAAATCCAAACTTCCTGAAAAATTACTGTTCGACAACCACGAAAGCCCAGAATTTTTTATTCATCCGGGAAAAGATGAAAAGGACCAAGAAGTGGATATAGAAGCATGAAAGAATTCAGGCTCAAACTAAACCAAATGTTTTTACCGAATATAATTATTATCTCCAGCAAAAAAACACAGATTTTGACAGGAACAGCAAATTTGTATTTTGCACAATTATAAAGCCTTCAATTTCTTTCAGGGCACTCAGGGCCTTCAGAACAGATACCTTTGCACTTATGCACTTATGCACATTTATTAATCTGTTCGTTCCAATGTACTTTCTGAGGATTCAACAGGAGCAGGATTAGTTTCCGTTTTCTTCCTGTCGATTACCCAGGCCCAGGCAGAACTGAGTATGATGCTGATGAGCACCAAGGCATACGATACATTTTGAATGGTCTGTCCACTGCTTAGCAAACTCTCTATCCACGACAATTCAACCAGATCGGTTCCTGCCGATTCCTTCATTTTCAAGGCTGCTTGCAAGGGCAACGAGGCCAGAACCGCTGCCACCAAACCACGGGGGCCTAATGCCGAAACCAACTTCCTGTCGCGCGGCGAGATGTCTCCAGTTCCCAATACCCGGGCAGTAAAGGGGCGGACCAGGAAGGCAGCCACAACGAAAATCAGGCCCACTACAATGTGCCATAAGTTGTTGAGTTGAATGCTGATTCCAATGTAAACGAAAAAGTAGGTTTGAAAAACAAAAACAATCTCGGAAAAAAACTGCCGTTCGTTGCTGTTCATACTTACATCTTCCTCGCTCTTGACGATGCGTTTCATCAAGGCAGTAGAACCAATATTGCCCACCATAATCCCGAACGAGAGGATGCAAATTCCCCCGTTAAGCCCGGCCGATTCAGCCAACCCATAAAGGATAAAAGCAAGGGCAAACGAGGTGAACATGGTGTTGCTCATGCCCGAGAGCCATTTCCTAAGCAGGATGATCCAGAAAAAACCAGAAGCCAGTCCCAGGGCAATGGCAAAAAGGAACGAAATCCCCATATTGCCAAGAATCCCCGAAACGTTAATTTCACCAGTTTTGATCCCTCCCAGCAAGGCCAGGGCCACTACAAGGCAAAATACATCGCTCAATGCCGACTCGATATAGAGCGAGGTTTGAGCCTTGGCCCCAGCTTTAAGCTGACGGATCATGGGAATAACCACGGCCGAGGAAGTGCCCCCCAATGCAGCTCCCAGGAAAAGGCTGTGAAGGTTATCGAGATTTAAAAGCAGTTTTCCCAGAAAATAACCGATCAGCATCGAGGCAAAAAAGTTGAGCAAGGTAAGCATCGAGGCGCTTAAAATCGATTTTTTCAAGGCGTCGAGATCGAGACTGGTGCCACTTTCGAATAAAATGACAACCAGGGTTATGGTGGTGAACACCGAACCAAATTCGCCTAAAAACGAAGGCTTGAACCAACCCATCACCGGGCCGGCCACCAGGCCAACCAGAATTAAAATCAGCACATTCGATACTCTTATTTTACTGAATAGGGCATTCAACACGTGTGAGAAAAAAATCAGCAGACCCAATGCAATGAGAACAGTTGCTATTTCCATATTATTAGTTTTTAGGCAAAGCAAATTAAGCTTTTTATTTCACTTCGACAACTTGGCTTAACTCGATTTTCCGGGATGAAGAAGCGATCATTAATTCAAAGCCACCAGCTTCAATATTCCATCCGCCAAGGGTTTCATCATAAAATGCCAGGCGGCTAACCGGAATTTCAATACTTACCTGTTTTACTTCGCCAGGTTGAAGCCCTACTTTGGTAAACGCCCTGAGTTCCTTGGAAGGCCTTTCGACCGAAGATTCCAAATCGGCTACATATACCTGTACTACTTCGGCACCTGCCCTTTCGCCACAGTTCTTCAGGTCGAAGTTCAACACCATCAGGTCATCCTTGGCAAATTCACGTTTATTTACTTTCAGGTTGGCATATTCGAAGCGGGTATACGAAAGCCCGAAACCAAAAGGCGCCTGGGGTTCAATATTCTTGGTGTCGAACCAGCGGTATCCCACCAAAAGCCCTTCGTCGTAGTTCACCTTTCCTTCAATGCCGGGGTAGGTGCCCAGGGCATGCACCGAAACATCTTCAAGTTTTGATGGTATGGTAAAGGGCAATTTTCCCGATGGGTTTACGGTTCCGAGCAGCACATCGGCAAGGGCATTGCCCCCTTCGCTTCCGTTAAGCCAGGCATAAACCACGGCTTTGGTTTTATCCAGACTCACTTCCAGGTCGACCGGCGAACCGGCAACCACCACCATCACGGTATTGTTGTTGGCCCGGGCCACAGCAGCAATCAGGCTATCCTGGCCATAGGGCATTTTCAGCGAAGCCCTGTCGGAAGCCTCGGTATCGTAATCGAGGTTTAATCCGCCTATGATGATGGCCATGTCGCACTGCCCGGCCACCTTGGCAGCTTCGGCAATCAGGGTGTAATCGGGTTCATCGGCAGCCATCCGGTCACGTTCGATTTCGTTTTTATAGCGTACCTTCGATCGTTTTTCGTAGCCTTGCACGTGAACCAGTTCTACCTCGCTGCCCAGTCGGTTTTTCAAGCCTTCGAGGGGAGTAATTTCGTATTGGGTCTTCACCCCGGCACCAAAGCCCCCGTTGGCCAGCAAGCGGGTGGCATTGTCGCCGATTACAGCAATCTTTCTGATTTTATCTTTTTTCAAAGGAAGTATGCCTTCCTCGTTTTTCAACAAGGTAATCGATTCGGAAGCGATCTGGTAAGCCGTTTGTTGTGATTCTTCCGAGTTGAGTTCTCCCTTGATGCGGTTCTCGGGGTCGAATTTTTTAATCTTGTAAAGCACCCTGAGTATGTTGGCTACTTTTTCGTCGATCCGGTTTTCGTCGATTTCGCCATTTTTCACCATTTCAAGAAGCGGAGCGGCCATGAAATAGTCGTTGTATTCCTTGCCGGTGCCCATTTCCACGTCGAGTCCACCCAATGCAGCTTTACGGGTATCGTGCACTGCTGCCCAGTCGGAAACCACGAAGCCCTTAAAGCCCCATTTTCGCAGCAATATTCACCCCTGAAGCGGTTGTAAGCGCCCATCACGGTAAGCGCCCCCCCTTCGGTAACGGCTGCTTTGAATGCAGGAAGGTACATTTCGTACAGGGTGCGGTCGCTCATGTTTACATCTACTGTACCCCGGTCCTTTTCCTGATTATTGGCTGCAAAATGTTTGACACTTACTGCCACATCGCACGACTGTGCCCCTTTTACGTAGCCCACAGCCATTTTTGCATTCAGCAGGGGATCCTCGCTAAGGTACTCGTAAGTGCGGCCACAAACGGGGGTACGTTGTAAGTTGATGGCCGGACCCAGCAAGATATCCTTATTGCGGGCACGGGCTTCCATGCCCAGGCCAACGCCCATCTTGTATGCCAGTTCGGGGTTCCAG
>CAZSIK010000252.1:0-6190 GCA_964606515.1 uncultured Prolixibacteraceae bacterium | reverse complement strand
ATTCGCTTTACCAGTACATGGGCAATACAATCGGAGCATCGATAAGTGAAGTGTTCAATACAATGAGCATCAAGTGGAAAAACGATTGGAACAACCATGTTCCTTCATTGATTTGGAACACTATGCCTTTGGCAAACCTTTTTGTTAAGGTACAACTATCGGCTTCGTTGCACCATGCCGATAATTATTCGGAATTGGCTATGAAATACGACTCGCTTGCTTTTGATACCTCTACCCGCCTAAAAAGCAGGGTGAACGATTATTCAGGAAAAGCTACTTTCGAATACCATTTGTTTCCTTCCAATACCTTGAAAACTGGGGTGGAATACAATCGATATTATTTCTTCAACCAATCGGAATTGAACCGTATTGAGTCGTTGAATGCCGAACGAAGAGTGGATCTACTCTCTCTCTTCCTAGAAGATAAGGCTGAAATTGGCAGGTTCACCCTGAGACCGGGCATAAGAATTTCAACTTTCAATGAGCAGGGTTTCCTTTTTGAGCCCCGGCTCAACCTGGCTTACGAAGCTTCTGGCAATCTGAAGTTTTGGGCTGCTTGGGGGTTTTATAATCAGTACATTATCAGTATGAACACCCAAGACTTCGAGCTTAACCAGTTTCTTGATTATTATTACCCATTAAACAACCGACCTCCAAGTACTTCGATACATCATATGATCGGTGCAGAAAAGAAACTGGGAAAAAATCACATGGTCAGGATCGATGGATACTACAAGAACATGTCGAGGACTTATACCTTCGATTTGCTTCAAAGCCAAAACGAAGCTTTCGCCTTGTCGGATAAAATCGTGGAAGGCTCGGGCCGTTCAATGGGAATCGAATTTCTGTGGAAGGGGACTTTGGGAGCCGTTTCGGGGTGGGGTAGTTACACCCTTTCACGTTCAGAACGTTCATTTCCGCACATCATGAACGGGAAATGGTACGATTACGATTACGACAGGCGTCATGCAATTAAAGCCGTGTTAAGTTACCAGGCCACCGAACGGATCGAGTACAGTGCTTCATTCCTGGCTTTAAGCGGGGTGCCCCGTTCGGTTGAAAACACATTTCAGATGTACTACCTTTATAATCCGCTCACGGGTGAGATGAGTTACAACCCCCAGTATATTGCAGCCAGGAAAAACGAGATCAGGATGCCCTGGCTTTTTTATCTCGATTTAGGGTTGAAAAAAGAATTGGTTAGCGGTTTTGGAAAAGATTTATCCCATTTTTTCAAAGCCGATCGGTCGTATTTTATATTGAATGTTCATAATATACTATTTTTTAGAAGGAACATACTCTATTATCTTCCCCTTGTTGGTTCAGGGAAATATTTACCGATTGGGGATAATTACTTCCCCGTAATCAGTGCAGGATACACAATTAAATTTTAGTCCAGTGATGAATAGGATTATCAAATATTGTTTTATACTGTGGCTTGTACTGTTTTTAAACAGTTGTGTCTGGTTTGCTGAACATTATACCGGATTCAATATGCAGCCCGATATCAATCCGCAACAATTCGAGCAAGGCTTAAATGTGTTTGGAGTCATTAGGGCAGGAGAGCACCTCGATACACTTAACCATTGGTTCGAAGTTCAAATCATGGCCAATCTGGCGGGAGAAACCGATACCCTTTTTGTTGAAAATGCAATTATTGAACTCACCCGTTGGCTTCCATCACAGGCCCCCATTACTTACGAATTACAGCATTGGTGTCATGGTATTTACCTTGGCCGGCAAATCAAAGGACTGCCCGGCGAGCATTGGGATTTTTTTTGTACCTACGATACCTTCAGGGTGAGCTCTTCGTGCACGGTTCCTAACTTACCGAAGATGGTGATCAATTCACTTGAATTGAAAAACAAACACTTAAGTTTTAGTGTTGAATACGACAGTTCAGCCTTTGTCTACGATATTTTCTTGTTCGATGGAAAGCAGATGGTTTTCGACCGTATCGAGGCAGTGACGGATCAAAACCTAAAGGTCGAATTGGATATTCCTTTAGAAATGAATCAAGAGCAGGTTTTGTTGTATGCCTATGCCTACGACAGCAATTTTGCCCGGTATTTTTCTGCTTCAGCCACTTTTTTCAAACCCAATGCTTATCGTCCACCTTTTACAGCCGTATCGGGTGGCTATGGTGTTTTTGGGGCTGTTTCGGGAGCAAGGTTATGGCCCGTCGATTAGCCTACCATTTTCACGTATTCGGGTTCTTTTTCTTCGATATACGATCTGAGCTGGTTGAACACCGAAAGCCTGTTTATTCCCTTCCTTCTTTTTTTAATGAAAGCAAAATGAATTGGACAATACTTTTCTGTTTCGCGTATGAATTCGTTGCGATAAAAGTCAGAATTTTTTCCTACAGACTCGATCATCATAAAACGGGTGCTTTTGTCCATTAATCCTCCAAACGATTTGTAATCAGAATGGTGAAAGCAATCGAGTTGTCCATAAAGTTTTTTCCCGAATTCGAGGCTTTTTTGCCAATAGCATTCAAGTTTTCCCATTTGAGCGGCTTTTGTAAAGAGGGTGCTTACCCCATCTTTACGATCGGAAGCGACATCCTGAAGGTCGTCGATGAACTGGAGATAGACTCCGAATCCGTACATAAAATATTCTTCATCAGGGCTTAAGCTCCCATTGATCAGATAGCCATCGGCCAGTACCGATGTTCCTCCCTTGTCGATACAGATTGATAACAAGGTTTCGGTATCGGGAACCTGGTTCGAGGTTAGCTGAATGCTTCTGGTTTGTGCATCGTGTATGGCCAGCAAACTTTGAAATACCCCCGGGAATTCGTTTCTCTTGAACTGAGATTCAACCTTTGCAACGAGGGCAAATATTTTATCTTCGAGTGAATTACAAGAGCAGATATCTTTACCTTCAAGTCGGTCACGGAACCGTTTGCTGAATTCGTGTTTGGCGAATGTAGGGATTGTGGTATCGTCGAGATAGTTATCGGTATAGGGGTAAAGCATTGAGTAGGCAAAGATGGCCGGGCTTACTTCAATTGGTTTGTTCATAAGGAATTGTAGACTATTGGCAATCCAAACATTCCGTCCGGCCTGGAAAATGTCTTCCCACGATACCTCGGGATCAAATTCCCTCGCCATCCGGGCAAATTCTTTTGTCGATCGGGAAAAGCCTTCGCTTAAAATGATTTCCGATTCAGCTGGGGTAACTTGCAACAGTGCCTCGAATAAGTTTCTGGCCTTGTTTTTTGCCTGAGCCTTGAACTCGCTGTTGGCAATAAAATGTTCATCTTCCTTGTTTAAGGATTTAATACGGTTTTGATATGTTTCCAGGTGTTGTTCGCACTGTAGCTTTTCCGATTTCAGAAATGTTTTGCCATCGATGGAACCTGGCTTGCAGCTTTCCCAGCAACTTTTAAATGCTTCAAGATAGTTAAAGTATGAATTTACCATATTTCAAAGTAAAAATTTTCAGCCAATTTCAGTCAATTCTTTACTTTTGTAAGCCCTAAAAACGGTAAAAGTGCGATAATTATCCGTCAATGGGGAAACTTTAAAGGTAATACCGTTTTGTAAAACAAAGATTCAGGGCATGAGAAAAATCAAGAAACCAAGAAACCTGCTACAGACTGCTTTAATCGGGGGCTTTGGAGCTGTTTTGCCATCTGTAATGTTGGTCATTCTTTTTCAATGGATTATCCGCTTGATCGAGAAATACCTCAAACCATTTGTCGATCTTTTTCAGGTTGATTCGAGGTTATGGAATATTGTAATCTATATTTTTGGCGTTTTTACGATCCTCTTGTTGTTCTTTTTTATTGGCTTGTTTATTAAAACCCGCTTGGGCAACATGCTCCGGAATTATCTTGAAAAGGTATTTCTATTGAAACTACCGGGATATAAAACCTTGAAAGATGTGGTGATGCAATTTCTCGATTCAAGAAATTCTTTTTTCAGGGAAGTGGTTTTGGTCGATGTTTTTGGGAATGGGACACTGATGACTGGCTTTATCACCGATACTCATGGCGAATACGTAACTGTATTTATTCCCACAGGTCCTAATCCGACTTCAGGTAACATCGTGCATGTACACAAAAGCAAGATAACCCCTTCAAATGTTCCGGTTGAAACAGCCGTCAAATCCATTATCAGTTGTGGAGCAGGTTCAACTGATGTATTTGTTGGTGCAGGAATGGATACTTCAGTTACTTAATCGATACAAGAAAATTAAAAGAAAACTCTTTGAGATGAAAATCAGTCTGCACTTAAATCTCTTTTTTAATTACTTCGAGATAATCCGTACATCTGGTTTTGTTTTGATTTCCATTTCCTGTCCAATATAATAACTTGTATGGGGTGGCTGGTTATAGGCCACATTTTGCCAGGCAATTCCTAGGCGGTAAACCCGGTCGTGCATCAGGGTATATAACCGATATGGGGTAGGCAGGGTTGTGGTGTAGATCCTCAGTGCTTGGTTATCGGCTGTAGGAAGTACAAGCTCTTCCCTCCAATCGCCAAACAGGTCGGCACTCAACATCGGGTTCGATTTACTGCCGTTGATCGATTGGCAGCCTACAGCTTCAAAAAGCATTTCGGTGTTTTCGGTTTCCCAGTTCCATTTCGATATTCGGTTTCCATCGAGCAATTCGCGTTGCAAGTCGCCATCCCACCAAATACCGAAGTTACAGGAGTTAGGTACTTTATCGGTTATTTTTTCACCTTTGGCATTGTATAATCCACTTATTCCGGCACCACGCACCCAGCATTCGGCCCCTGCATATCGTGGATCGATGTTGAAAGCAGCACCTCTTCCTGGTCCTTCGCCTTTGTCGCCACCGATGGTATCGGCTTGTTGTGAAGCTATTTTCCATAATACCTTTCCGGTTCCGGCTTCCCTGAAATTCATACCGGCATCGTCGAAGCGTTCCTGAATATTGAATACTTCCAATCCTGGGTTAGCAGGATCAAGGTCGCTGAAGTGAAGGGCATCGCCATGGCCAAAGCCCGTCGAATACAAGCCTTTCCCATTGTGATCGATTACACAAGCTCCGTAGATAATTTCATCGAACCCGTCGCCATCAACATCTCCCACGCTAAGGTTGTGGTTTCCCTGGCCACTGTATGCTTTGTTCCCGGGTGTTCCGTCTTCACTATCGAAGGTCCATCGATGTTGTAGCCTTCCATTACTAAAGTCCCACGCGGCCAATACTGCACGGGTATAATACCCCCGGGCCATTACCAAACTGGGTTTTTCCCCATCGAGGTAAGCAATGCAAGCCAGGTAACGGTCGGAACGGTTTCCGTTTCCATCGCCCCAGATTTCGGCCAGTTGTTCTGAACTTGGATACAAGGTTTCGGGATGCCGTGCGGGTATGTAATCGACCGTGGCCAATGCTTCGCCTGTTTTTCCACTGAATACGGTAAGATATTCGGGGCCTTTTAAAATTTTGCCAGCTTTTCCTCCTCTCGAAAACCGATTTGTGTTCCCTTCGTTTGAGTTTCTTCTATCGGGTTCAACATATATTGAATCTTTATGTCCGATACTGTTCCCAAGCCCATCGATTGTTCCGTCGGCGGTTTTACAGGCTATTTCAGCACGACCATCTCCATCGAGATCGTATACAATGAATTGTGTATAATGGGCCCCTTCACGGATGTTTGCTCCCAGATTGATGGTCCATAAAAGGGTTCCATCCAATTTATAGCCTTGAAGTATTGGAGGACTGGTCATTCCGGCTTGTGAATTGTCACGGCCCCGCCCGGCCATGTGGATTACCAGATCGTAGTTGCCATCACCATCCAAGTCGGCGGCAGAGGCATCATTGGGACGGTATCCTTCGGGAGTTTTCAAAGGTACCGTAAGATAGGGATCCTTCAAAACTGTAACTTCTTTTCCATCAGAATCTTTATCCTTGGAAAGTACCCAATAACCCCGTGCTTGCATTTCGCCCACATAAGGGTCGAAAAACTGGGTGCTGCCAACAATCGGTTCTTTGTTTATTTTAACAGACTCTTTTCCTTTTTCGAACCTGTACACGTCGAAGGGCGCTGAATAATCATCGCTTGCCAATAAGCGCCAACTGATGAATACTCCCGAATCTACCTTAACTGCAATGGTCCCTCTGTTGAGGTTCTCCATTAAAGGTTGGCAATCGGCTGATTTTGAAGTGAAAGTGAAGCTAAACACGAGTAGAAGAGACAGGATAATGGGTTTT
>CAZSIK010000251.1:0-6199 GCA_964606515.1 uncultured Prolixibacteraceae bacterium | reverse complement strand
AAGATCGCATCGCCCAAGCATCAAATTCAGGCTGGACTTTCGTTTGCACACGGAAGGTTCGACGGCAGCATTTCGGCACAAGCAATATCACGACTGTATACCCTGCTTGATAATCCAAAAACAGACCATGTGAATGAAGAGGAATTACAGGATTTCCTTACTGCTTCGGCACGCATCAACTTCAGATTGAACCGCACCTTTTCGCTTTTTCTTTCGGGGAATAACTTGCTCAATTCGAAATATGAAATTAATTATGGCTATCCAATGCCTGGACTCGCCTGGATGGCCGGGATCAGGTTTAGATTGAATGAGTGAAAATCAGTATTTGCGGATAAAGGTTTCAACCACCTTATTGAATTCAATTAATTCAATTTGATTGTCAGAAATTTTTTCTACAATATAAACCAAAAATGATTTATTAAGAGTGAAATTTATCTTTTTGCTCAAATCAAGAGCTGCCTGGCATTACTCAAGCAGCTCTTGATATTTTAAAGCATAAAAAAATTAGACAGCTTTGTTTTATTTGCAGTTTTCTAAACTATTTTCCACAACTGCATTCTTCACCGGTAGCCTTTTCAACAAACCAGTGCAAGGGGTAGGAATCAGGCCGTTCGATAGGCATCCCGTACAAGCGGTCAAGTATCAACGAAGCCAGTACCCCAAGTGCCCTCGAAACGCCGAACAGTACGGTGTAGAAGGAATATTCCTTTATCCCGTAATGGTATAACAGAGCTCCTGAATAAGCGTCGACATTGGGCCATGGATTTTTAATCTTTCCAATACTCCCCAAAATTGGGGGTACCACTTCATACAGATTATTTACAATGTTGATCAGCTTATCATCTTTGATGTATTTTTGTGCAAATTCCATCTGTGCAGTAAAGCGTGGGTCGGTAACCCTGAGCACGGCATGTCCGTAACCCGGAACTACGCGTCCATCTTCAAGGGTTTTCTTGACGTAATACGTAAGCTGCTCTTTACTTGGATCGTCGGTTCCCAGTGCTTCGGTCATTTCAAAAATCCAATGGATCACATCCTGATTGGCATAACCATGTAAGGGGCCTGCAAGTCCAAGCATTCCTGCTGCAAATGAATAATGAGGATTGCTTAGTGCGGACCCCACCAGGTGGGTGGTATGTGCCGAAACATTGCCTCCCTCGTGGTCGGCATGGATCACCATGTAAAGGCGAAGCAACCGTTTTACTTCATCTGAATCGTGACCCATCATGTGGGCCAGGTTACCTGCCCAGTCGAGGCGCGGATCTTGCTCAATGTGTTTGTCTTTAAAATACAGCCTGCGATAAATATAGGCAGCAATTGGAGGCAGACGGGCAATCAGGTTCATTACATCGTCGTACATGAAATCCCAATAAAACTTTTTATTGACCCCTGATCGATAGGCCTTTTGAAATACCGACTCGGTTGCCATGGCAGTAATGGCCGCGCTGAAAATGGTCATGGGCTTGGCCGTTTTCGGAATGGCATCGATTACATCGTAAACGTGCTGAGGAACATGGGCCCGGGTCGACCAGTCTTTCGAAAGGTTCAATACATCTTCCATCTCGGGAATTTCGCCAATGAGCATCAGGTAGAAAAGCCCTTCGGGAAGGGGTTCTCCTTCAGGTGAAAGCCGGGGCAGTTTCTGCCTTAATTCAGGAATTGAATACCCCCTAAACCGTATCCCTTCATTGGGATCAAGGTTCGATGTATCGGTAACCAATGCCGGGATTCCTTTCATCCCGGTAAGCACCTGCCCTATAGTGATTTTTCCAATCTCCACGTCGGCATAATCCTTCTTCAGCCTGTTGTATTCTACGATACACTTGCTGGCTTTTTCGAAAAAACGACTTTTGATGTATTCCATGTTCCGTATTTATAATTATTCAATTTCTTTTTTCAGGTTTTCATCTATGGCTTCCAGAAAGCCCTCGGTGGTAAGGAAATGTTCCTGGGTCAGGTTGTTGCCATAAACAATCATTGCCAGGTCCTTGGTCATCTTCCCGCTTTCGACGGTTTCGATACAAACCTTTTCGAGTGTTTCGGCAAAGTGGATCAGTTTGGGAGTATTATCGAGCTTCCCTCGAAAAGCCAGGCCGCGTGTCCAGGCAAAGATCGATGCAATGGGATTGGTTGAGGTGGGTTTCCCCTGCTGGTGCAAACGATAGTGGCGGGTTACCGTGCCATGTGCCGCCTCGGCTTCCATGGTGTTGCCATCGGGTGTAATCAGTACCGAAGTCATAAGTCCTAATGAACCAAAACCTTGAGCCACGGTGTCGCTTTGCACGTCGCCGTCGTAGTTTTTGCAAGCCCACACGAAACCTCCTTCCCACTTGAGTGCCGCAGCCACCATGTCGTCGATCAGCCGGTGTTCATAAGTAATGCCGGCTTCCTTAAATTTTTCCTTGAACTCGTTATCAAACACTTCCTGAAAGATGTCCTTGAAACGCCCATCGTATTTTTTCAGGATGGTATTTTTGGTGCTCATGTACAGAGGCCATTTTTTGGTCAAAGCCTGGTTCATGCACGATCGGGCAAAGCCGGTTATCGATTCATCGTTGTTGTACATGGCCAGTGCCACGCCGTCGTCATTGAGATGGTAAACTTCGTGGGTGACAGCCGCGCTGCCGTCGTCGGGCTGAAAGGTGATGGTGAGTTTGCCTTTTCCTTTGGTAACGAAATCGGTGGCGCGGTACTGGTCTCCAAAAGCATGACGGCCAATGCAGATGGGTTTGGTCCAACCGGGTACCAGACGTGGTATGTTGCTGATGAGGATGGGCTCGCGAAAAACCGTACCATCCAGTATGTTACGAATGGTGCCATTGGGCGATTTCCACATCTGCTTCAGCCCGAACTCTTTCACACGAGCTTCGTCGGGTGTGATGGTTGCACACTTGATGCCCACACCATACTGTTTGATGGCATTGGCGGCATCGATGGTTACCTGATCGTGGGTTGCATCGCGGTGTTCAATGCCCAGATCGTAATACTTGATGTCGATATCGAGGTAAGGCAATATCAACTTGTCTTTGATGAAGGCCCAAATTACCCGGGTCATTTCATCACCGTCGAGTTCGACAACCGGATTAAGAACTTTTATTTTCATAATTTTTTATCAGATTTAACGCCGATCCCGCCCTGAACCAGCCTATTTGCTGTTCATTGTAAGTGTGGTTTACGCTGATGGTTTCTTTATTGCCATTGGTATGAACCAATTCGATATGAATGGTTTTACCCGGTGCAAAAATCCCGAGGTCTACGAAGTTGATGATATCGTCTTCCTGGATTTTATCGTAATCGCTCTCGTGGGTAAAGGTAAGTGCCAGCATTCCTTGTTTTTTCAGGTTGGTTTCGTGGATGCGGGCAAACGACTTCACCAAAACAGCTTTTACTCCCAGATGACGGGGTTCCATAGCTGCATGTTCACGGGAAGATCCTTCGCCGTAATTGTGATCACCCACCACTATGGTTGGAATACCCGCTGCTTTGTATATCCGCTGGTTAGCCGGCACTTCACCGTACTTTCCGTCGAGCTGGTTTTTTACTTTATTGGTTTCGCCATTGAAGGCATTCACCGCACCAATAAGGCAGTTGTTCGAAATGTTGTCGAGGTGACCACGGTAACGTAACCAGGGACCAGCCATAGAGATGTGGTCGGTGGTGCATTTACCCTGAACTTTGATGAGTACCCTTGCACCGGTGATGTTTTTTCCGTCCCAGGCTGGGAAGGGTTCCAGTAATTGTAAACGTTGTGAGTCGGGTTTCACGACCACTTCAATACCTGAGCCATCTTTGGCCGGGCCATTATAGCCGGCATCTTCCACGTCGAAACCCTGGGGGGGCAATTCGTAACCCGAGGGCGGATCGAACTTCACAGCTTGTCCGTCTTCATTTAATAATGTGTCGGTAAGCGGGTTGAAGGTAAGGTCACCGGCAATGGCCAGGGCAGTAACCAGTTCGGGCGAGCCCACAAAAGCGTAGGTATTAGGGTTGCCGTCGGCACGTTTAGAGAAATTGCGGTTGAACGAGTGAACAATGGTGTTCTTTTCTCCTTTGTCGGCTCCCTCTCGGTTCCACTGCCCGATGCAAGGCCCGCAAGCATTGGCAAATACTTTTCCGTTTATTTTTTCAAAAATATCGATAAACCCGTCGCGCTCGATGGTGTAACGCACCTGTTCAGAGCCGGGGGTGATGGTGTACATGGCTTTGGCCTTTAGTTTTTTATCGGCAGCCTGCTGGGCCAACGATGCTGCACGCGAAATATCTTCGTACGACGAGTTGGTACACGAGCCGATTAAGCCTACTTCTATCTTGGTTGGCCATCCGTTTTTAAGGGCTTCTTCTTTTAATTTGCTGATGGGCGTAGCCAAATCGGGCGTGAACGGGCCGTTTAAATGTGGCTCCAGCTCCGACAGGTTAATCTCGATCACCTGGTCGAAATATTGTTCGGGATGGGCATACACTTTGGGATCGGCAGTGAGGTGCTCGGCCACCTGATCGGCCAGTCTGACAACTTCTTCACGACCGGTGGCTTTCAGGTAGCGGCGCATCGAGTCGTCGTAACCAAAAGTCGATGTGGTGGCACCTATTTCGGCCCCCATATTGCAGATGGTACCTTTGCCAGTGCAGGAAATGCTTTCGGCGCCTTCGCCAAAATATTCAAGAATGCAGCCCGTTCCGCCTTTTACGGTGAGGATACCGGCCACTTTAAGGATGATGTCTTTGGGTGAAGTCCATGCGTTTAGTTTTCCGCTTAGCTTTACACCAATCAGTTTGGGCATTTTCAGTTCCCAGGCCATGCCGGCCATTACATCAACCGCATCGGCCCCGCCCACGCCAATAGCAATCATGCCCAGGCCGCCAGCGTTTACCGTGTGCGAGTCGGTGCCAATCATCATTCCGCCGGGGAAAGCGTAATTTTCGAGTACCACCTGGTGGATGATCCCGGCGCCGGGTTTCCAGAAACCAATTCCATACTTGTTCGACACCGACTCAAGAAAATTATACACTTCGTTATTTTTATTGAGGGCTTCCTGCAAATCCTTGTCGGCGCCAATGTGGGCCTGTATCAGGTGGTCGGCATGAACGGTCGAGGGAACGGCCACCTTGCTTTTCCCGGCTTGCATAAACTGTAGCAAGGCCATTTGTGCGGTGGCGTCCTGCATGGCTACACGATCGGGTGCAAAATCAACATAATCGTTGCCCCGCTTGAAGTTCCTGATGTTCATGTCGGAATGGACATGGGCATACAAGATTTTTTCGGTAAGGCTTAAAGGATGCCCTAATGCTTGGGCAGCCTTTGAAACTTTAGTTTCAAGGCCTTCATAATATTTGCTGATCAGATCAAGATCAAATAACATATCACGCTGATTTTATCGTTTTTACTTTTGAATATCTTATTCCTCAAAAAGAACACTTTTTTATGGATCAATCATAATACCTGCTCTTTTAAACAATAGCGTTAATTAAAAGTTTACATTGATTGAGTTTTGAAGTCATTCATTTTGTTCTTTTCCTTATAATTGTATTAGATTGTTACCATAAACAGAGAATTCCATTCAAAATGATTGTTGAAACCTATAAAAAGGAAGAAATCGAGAACAAGCTGCTTACTTATGTAATCATTCTGGCCCGGTTAAAAAAAAGGAAATGGATTTTTGTGCAGCACAAGGACAGAACAAGCTGGGAATTGCCCGCGGGGCATATCGAAGTCGGGGAAAGCCCTCTTGAAGCTGCCCGGCGTGAGTTGTATGAAGAAACCGGCGCTACCTGTTTCGATTTGTTTCCCCTGTTTGATTATTCGGCACATTCTGATGTACAGGAGAAAAGATATGGACGAGTATTCCTGGCCGAGGTGAATACCGTAGGCCCCTTACCCCCTTTTGAAATTGGAGAAACCATGCTCTTCAATCGTTTGCCGAAACAACTGACTTATCCTGAAATCCAAGTAAATTTGTGGAAAAATGCCCATGCAATCATTAAAAATGAAAGATCTATTAATTAATCGGATATATGAGAATAATGGACAGAAAATGAATGGACCTTTTCACGGTTCAAAGGAGGTGCCAAAAGGTTTTAAGAAAGGAGCTCTCATCCATTCAATTGATTTAAAAAGCTCCCTTTCCGGCTAAGGAAAGAGAGCTTAAACTCCTGTTTTCGTCAATGGGACACCCAAAAATGATTTTTGGGGTTCATTACAATG
>CAZSIK010000250.1:0-6324 GCA_964606515.1 uncultured Prolixibacteraceae bacterium | reverse complement strand
CCCAGTTGTACAAGGCCCCGTATGCAGTGTAATTCGGGTTGGCTATGGCATCCATTGTATTGGTCCCTGTGTAGTCATAAACAAAATATAAAGGATTTGTCAGGCTTTCGACAGGACTGCTTACGGCGGGCAGATAGGCAAGGTTTTCGGCCATCCAGGTTTGGGCGTTTATGGTTACCGTTTTGTAAATTCTACTGTCTCGCGAGTCGACAAAAGTATTGGAAGCAAGAGCTGTTGTGGTAAAACTCACTTCGCCACCATAGGCAGTGCCATAACTATTTGTAGCATAAGCCCGCACGTAATAAGTGGTCGATGGCAAAAGGCCGGTAAGGTTACTGGTAAAGGTTCCTATGGTCGTACCTTGGGTAGTCTTGCTATCGCTAATGGTGGGATTAGTCGAAGTACTCCAGCAAATCCCTTTGGCAGTTAAAACAGAGCCACCCTGTGAGGTCACATTTCCGCCTCCGGTAGCCGTGGTTTGGGTAAAATTGGTAATGGTACTGGTAGTTACTGTCGGCAGGTTCGAAGCTTGAGCTGCTGTGGTAAACGAAACCTGCTCGCCATAAGCAGTACCTACACTGCTGGTAGCGTAAGCCCTTACATAGTAGGTTGTAGCTGCGCTTAACCCGGTAAGGCTGCTGGTAAAAGCACCTGTTCCGGAATCATCGGTAGTTTTGCTGCCGGAAATGGTCGGATTTTGCGAGGTGCTCCAACAAACACCACGGGCCGTTACCGTTGAGCTTCCGGCCGAGGTAACATTTCCTCCGCCGGTAGCCGTGGTTTGGCTGCTATTCGAAATGTCCGTGGTTATCACTGTGGGTAGGGTACTGTTTTGAGCCAGGGTGGTAAAGGTAACCTGGTTGCCGTAGGCAGTTCCTACACTATTGGTAGCATAAGCCCTTAGGTAATAGGTGGTACCGGCTGAAAGTCCGGTTACATTGCTGATAAATCCACCTGTACCACTACCATCGGTGGTTTTGCTGTTGGCGGTTGTTGGAGAGCCGGTTGTATTCCAGCAAACACCGCGAATTGTAACCGAAGCGCCACCATCGTTCGAGATGGTTCCTCCCGAGGTGACAGTAGTTGAAGCCAGATTTGATATTGCAGTTGTAGTAAGGGTTGGTGCATATAATGTTGTCCCGTTGTTTTTTACACATCTTACATTCTGTCCAACAGCCTTGTTGGGTGAAATCCTATTCATGATAACACTACCGAAATTAAGATTGCGGCTCCAACCCGTTGAGGAGGTGGCCTGGTAACTGCTCCACCATTGGCCATCCAATCCCATATTATCGAATGTATTGGTCGATAATCGGATACCGCTTGCCAAACCCGAGAAACCTGAACTGTTGTTTGTGGCAGAATTATTACCCGGTGTTCCTGTTGTTGTGCTGGCATTCCAACCGGTTTTACCGGCCATCGATTTGGCTATCTTATCATCGATCACTGTACCGTCGAAATTGTAGGCACCGGCAATCAGATAATTCTCGAGTGTAGTCCATTCGGCATCGCTTGGCAAGTGCCACCCGGTGGGACAGATTCCCTGGACACCGCTTGGGCTGGTGCTGCTGCTGGCTGAGCCATTCATTGCAGCCGGCCAGTTGTACAAAACACCATAAGTTGAATAGTTGGATGTAGCTTTTGCCGCTGCAACATCGGTGCCACTATAACCGTATACATAATAATAAGTATCGGTCTCCGAGCTAATGGTCGCAGGGCTAACTGTAGGCAGATAGGCAAGGTTGTCGGCCATCCATATCTGGGTGCCGATCCGGAATGTCCGGTACTTTTTGCTGTCGCGCGAATCGGTAATTGTATCATAAACGACAACTCCGGGTTCCGATAGCGTGGTAAAGCTTACCTGATTGCCGTAGGTTGTACCTTTTGCATTGGTAGCATAAGCCCTCAAGAAATATTTTGTATTGGCTGTCAACAAGGTAATGCTGCTTGTAAAACTGCCCGAACCAATTCCGTTAATGGTCCTGCTGTTGGCTGTAGTGGGCAGACCAGTGGTATTCCAGCAAACCCCACGCTCAATAACGTCCGAAGTACCGATCGAGGTAACTTCACCCCCTCCCGATGCTGTTGTTTTTGCAATATCGGTTACGGCGCTGGTGCTTACCAATGGCAGGTCAGTGTCGCGGGCAGTAGTAAACGAAACCTGGTTCCCGTACGAGGTGCCTATACCATTGGTAGCATAAGCCCTTACATAATAGGTTGTATTGTGCACAAGTCCGGTTAATGTGTCGGTAAAAACACCTACTCCTGCTCCACTAATGGTTTTTGGGTCACTTGTAGTTGGCGTTCCTGAAATGTTCCAGCATAGGCCCCTGGCTGTTACCGCCATGCCTCCGTTATTTGTTATATTTCCACCACTTGCCGCTTTAATGGTCGTAATGGCCGAAGCGGCTGTTGTTGTAAGGGTTGGGGTTGTAAACAAAGCCTGTTCGATGTGTGAAAGCCTTTCGAGGATGTCGGCATATGAGTTGTTGTTCCAGTTGGCGGTATCTTGTTGGGTAATGCCTGCAGCAACCGATAAACTAAACAAGGGGTCGTTCTCGTTGTCGACATTGGTAGCTCTGCCCGAATACAGCGCATAGGGTACCGAAAGTATCTGGCTGGTACCGGTTATCGAGTAACTGGTACCCCCTGCCGGATCGGTTTCTACCTTCAGAAAATAGGTTCCTGTACTCCAGGGGATTGAGGAAAAGGTTCCGCTTACCGGTGTTCCATTCCCCACTTCGATGGAAGCCAAACCATTGGCATTGGTATTGGGTGTGTGAGTCTCAATATAAACAGCTGTTCCCGAGTCCGAACCTTGAAGGATGCTGACCCTGATCCTTACTGCATGCGATCTGACCAAATTCCCTGTATTGTCACGGATTACGGTTTGGTAATTTACCTTTTGAGGAACCTGAACCTGCGACAATGAAACATTGCACCAGAAAATAAATATGAAAAAGAACAGTTTGTTTATGATAGTGAAAATAGTTTTCATTTCATCGATCGTTTTAGGTTTATATCCTTGATTTACTTTTCTATTTTACAATGACTTTTTTAACGATGTACTCGTTTTCGCCTGTCACCTTCACATAATAAACCCCTCTGTTTATATTTGGAAGAGATATGGAAGCTGGCAGGATCGGGTCGTGTCCCGAGCGGTACGATACAGCCCCAAGCCCGTTAAATACAGCAATTGAAACGTGATTGTTAAAATTGACCAACTCGATAGTAAAATTCCCATCGTTTGGGTTGGGAAAAATTTTTACCTGTTTGTCGAAACTGTCTATTTGTTCCTTAAATGAAATAAATTCTGTAGTTTGATTTTCAGGAACCGGAGGTAAAACCAAAAGGCTCTTGCCTCCGTGGCCATCACAAAAAGTTCCGTTGGTGGTAATTAAACCATGTACATAACTTCCCGATACCGCATGGAAACCATACAAAAATCGGATCGAATTGCCCGCGATGAATTCGGCATTCCCATCCACAAGCACATTAACCGATCTCCCATCACCGGCAACAGTAATGTCTTGAGTGGCATTGTAACATAACGGTTCTGTAGGGTCGATGGTAGTATTGACAAGGTGGTACTCTTCGGGAACAGCATCAAACCATTCGAATGGTTGTTGTACCCCCTCGGCCACCGAGCTGTTGCCTTCGAAATACTGCTCATCGGCAAACTGGCCAAACGAAAAGCTGAACGATCCCCCGGTACCGGTGCCGTCCCCTCCTGAACTCAGTATCGTTTCCTGAGCATTCAGCCCGTTGTAAAAAAACATCATAAACAATATAAGTAACAGATATACAGATATTTTATTCATGGCAGAAATTTTTTTGTTTGAAACTCTAATAAGTCAGGTTTTCAAATATAGGTTTCTTTTATGTTTTTATTAAAAAACAATAATACAACATTTTTTTATAATTACATAATGTAGTCAAAATCATGAAGCATAAAGTTCACTGTCTGTCATACTTAGTGTGAATAATGAGCAAGAATTGACTATCTTTAATTGAATCAAACAATTTTAACAATGTCGGTTACTCGTTTTGGCGTTTCTCTCGAAGAAGAAACTCTTGAAGCACTCGATCGGTATGTGGAGGAAAATAACTTCGCCAATCGTTCTCGTGCTTTGCGGTTTCTGATTGAAAAACACCTTGTTGAAAAAAAATGGATGTGCGACAATATCGTTGCTGGAGTTATTACCTTGGTGTATCAACATTGCGACGATGAAATCATTCACCAATCGGTAGCAATCCAAAACACCTTTCACGAATCGGTTAAGTCGTCGCAACGCTATCGTCTTAACGAGAAAAACCAAATAGAAGTGATCGTGATCCAAGGGGCTTCTAAAACCCTTACTTCCCTGTCAGATAGGTTGTTTAGTATTAAAGGCATCCAACATGGAAAACTGACCATGAGCAAGGTCTGATTTTTTTTAACAAAAAAGTAACACGATAAATACTAAAGTTAACACGAAAACAAATGAAACGAAAATTATTCTTTACGGTACTTAACTTTGTCATGTTAGCCCTGTTTAGCCACGCACAATCGCTCTCAGGAAAAATAATAGACGCACAAAGCGATGAACCTCTACCTGGAGCCACTGTTCATATTATTGGTCAGAAAGGCGGAGTGATCAGTAACCACAGGGGAGAATACAGCATTGATATTCATCAGGGGGGGCTGCTGAAAGTTACGGCCAGTTTTTTAGGATATGAAACCGAAGTAAGTACCTACCAGATTGAGGAAGTTTCGCGGAAGGGGCATGTCAGAAAAGGGAAAGATATAGTAGAAAGCGAATATAGGGTACCAGCTCCTATTGCCGGACATTTGTCGTTCCGTTTGCAGCCGAAAAGCTATTTACAGAATGAAGTGTTGGTAACAGGTACCAAGGTTCAAACTTCCTTGTCGAACGTACCCCTTACCACTTCGGTAGTGGGTGTGGCTCAAATTAGTCAGAGTGCCGAGATGAACCTGCTGCCCATCCTAAGCCAGAAAGTACCTGGACTTTTTGTTACCCAACGGGGAATAACCGGTTTCGGGGTGGCCGATGGGGCCGCGGGAAAAATTTCGATAAGGGGGGTTGGTTCCTCCGATCAGTCGCAAGTATTGATCCTGATCGATGGCCAACCCCAGTTCATGGGCATTTTCGGGCATGGTTTCCCCGATATGTATCAAACCGCGAATGTTGAACGGGTTGAAGTGGTGCGGGGTCCGGCATCGGTGTTGTACGGGACCAATGCTATGGGAGGCGTGGTCAACATCATCACCCAGAAAAATAAAAAGAAAGGTTTATCGCTTGATGTAAGTGGGCAATATGGATCCTTTTCAACCTTGAGGGGGAGCCTACATGCCGGTTACAGTGAAAAATCATTTTCAGCATGGTTGGCTGCAAGTCACGACCAAACCCAAGGACACAGACCAAGTTCCTCGTTCAATGGCAATAACGGCCATGCCGGCTTCGAAGTGAACATGGGCAAGCATTTTTCGATAAGGCTTAGTACTCAGATTACCGATTTTACAGCTATAGACCCTGGACCCATTGCCGATTCGCTAAACTATGCCAACGATAAAGCCTGGGCTGAAGTAACCCGCTTCAACGGTATGCTGTCAGTACAAAATAATTTTGACATCGCTGAAGGCCATGCTAATGTATTCTATAACCAGGGCAATCATGAAATTTTCACCCAGTGGGTTTCGACCGACAGGAATTATGGCGTTTCCCTTTTCGAAGGGTTGAAACTTTTTGATAATAACCTTTGGGGACTTGGAATTGATTGGAACCAATACGGGGGGCAAGGCAACACTGAAGAACCTTTCGACAATTGGCAACAGGTAGCCGAAACCGGTTTTTATACTTTTATGCAGCATACTATATTCAATCGGCTTACCCTTAACGGAGGCATCCGCTACCAGCATCATAACCTTTTTGGTGGTCAGTGGATTCCCCAGGCAGGTGTTAGCTATCGAATAAGCGAAAACGATGAAGTAAAAGCCATGGTTTCGAAAGGCTTCCGAAGTCCTAATGTGAAGGAACTCTACTTCTTCCCGCCATCGAATCCCGAGTTGAAACCCGAATCGCTCTGGAACTACGAAGTGGGGTACACCCGTTTTGCCTTCAATAAAAAGTTGCGTGCCAACATCAACTTGTTTTTGATGAAGGGGGAAAACCTGATCATGCTGGTACCCAATCCGGCAGGAGGTATTCCACCGATGAAAAATTGGAACAGCGGAGCCTTTACCCACACAGGCGGAGAAATTGAATTGAACTACCGGATTTTTCCGGGATTTCATCAATGCAATTTCTGATGTCCCTTCTGCTA
>CAZSIK010000249.1:0-6409 GCA_964606515.1 uncultured Prolixibacteraceae bacterium | reverse complement strand
GTCGGTAATCACGGAATGGAAAAAAAATCCAAAAACCGAATGGACAAAGTACTTGCTGATTAACTCCACATTGATATCAGGATGATAAATCCCTTCGCGAATCCCCTTTTCGAGGTTCATCACGATCTTTTCTCCGAATTGGCCAAAGTTTGAGGTGTGTTTTCCACTAACCATTTCAGGATAGAAGCGGTTCAGGTCGCGAATAAAAAGAGGGGAATGATCCTGAAAATACACCTGCAATTCGGCAAAACTAATCCTAAGGCATTCAATTGCATTAAGATCCTCACAAACCAAAATTTTCATCCGGTTGTCAAGGTCAGAAAATACTTCCTGCATACAAGCCGAAATCAATTCCTCCTTCGATGAAAAATGATTGTATAATGTCTTTTTGGCAATCCCCATCTTTTGTGCCAGTTCTTCGAGCGACATGCGGAGGCCTTCTTGTTTGAAGATGGCCAAGGCTTTATCGGTATATTTTTTCTTTTTTTCCATATTCCAAAATTCAAAAAACAATACAAATATATATTTTTTACACTTTTTATATGTATTTTGTGTATTTTTGCAAAAAAAATATTGATAATAATTTATTTATATCTTTACATCATCCGATTTTTCAAACAAAACCATCGTGAGAAAACCAATCCTTCTGGCTCTTTTGCTGGCTCTATTTCCCGGGACCCTCATTGCACAATTCCGTTTACAAGGTGTGGTACTTGACCAACAAAACCTTGAACCGGTGCCGTATGCCACAGTGTATCTGAATGGGACAACTATTGGGACCATTACCAATATTGAAGGAAAATTCACGATTGAACATGCAGTGGCGCCTTCACTTTTGGTGATCAGCCACATCAGTTATGAAACACAGGTTCATCCGATCAGCAGCAACGCCAACAATGAGCTTAAAATCAAACTTAAAGAAAGGACCCTTGAACTTTCTTCTATTGAAATTACCGACATCAATTTGCGCAACATCAACCTATTGCATTTTAAAAATTGGTTTTTAGGAACCGATCGCTGGGGCAGTAATGCCGAAATCAAGAATGATTCGGTTTTGGTTTTTTACCGACAGGGTGAAGAAGAATTCCGGGCAGTGGCCAAAGCGCCTTTATTGGTCGAAATGCCTTTACTTGGTTATGACCTACAGGTTCAGCTTGAAGAATTTATAATCCGTAAAACCCCTGATTCAAAAACAAATTGCAGTATTCTTGGGTACTATTACTTTAAACCTTATACCACCACCAACCGGCTTAAGATCATCAAATACGAGCAAAACCGAAGGAAAGCATACTACAATTCGATTCAACATTTCTGCCGATCGCTCTATTCAGGGCAATTGGAACAAAATGGATACCGCCTTATTGAAAAGAAAGAAAATATTGAAGATAAGTCCTATTCTTATGAAGTGGTTAAGATTGATTCCTGTCTTCGATATATTGAAGGTGATCAGGCTTTGATTTGCGGATTTAAAAACCGGCGTTTTATTATTCATTATTATGGCGATGAAAATGGGAAACCTGTTGATTTGAGCAAAGAACAAGGCTTTCAAACCACCTTTTCAGAAATCTATCTAATGAACGATACCTGCATCATCTGTTCTGATGGCATCATTCCCGATAACCGAAGAATCGTCTTCGGGGGATTCATTTCAAATAAAAGGATTGGTACCTATCTCCCATCCGATTATTATCCACAAAAAAAGATTTCAATTGGCAAATAGCTCAATTTATCTCGACCGTACTTCCATCCTCATAAAAGAATAATAAGCTAGGGAAAACAATACAATGGTTCCTGCCAATAAACCCGTAACCTGCGGCCAAACCACCATCAGGCTTTGCAACAAGGGTAGCGGACTGGGTATAGCCCCCTCGACCTGCTCCATAGTAAGCGGTCCAAGGCTCCTTACCGAGGGCATCACCATGGTAGTGGTGGCTTCACTAAACAAATGACTTGGGTTGAACCGCATCAAGTTCAGGACAAACTTCTGAAAAGCGATCATTTGCCCTTCAGAAAAGAATTGCGCTGGAGCGATACTTTTCGAAACCACATCGACAATCAGGTTGTAAAAAACACTGAAAAACAACCAAATAGCAATTCCAGCCAAAGCCGAAGTAGCAGCCTGCCTGAATTTCACCGAGAAAAAAATCGCCAGGTTAAGCCAAAGCGCTACATATACCACCGAAATCATGAGGTAAAAAAACACACGGAATACCTCTTCTGGAGAAGGAGGAATTCCAAGCGCAATTAATCCGGCTCCAATAACCAGCAAACCCAGTACGAAAAAGAGCATGCCAATCACTGCCAGTGCAGCCAGGAATTTTGCATTGATGATATAATCACGATAAATGGGTTGACTGAGCAAACGACTAAGCGTTCCCCTGTTGTATTCCGAATTGATCAGGTCGAAACCCAGTGCAATACCCAGCAAAGGCCCTAAAAAACCAATAAAAACGGTAAAAGAAGGCAAAGTTCTGTCGCTAAGGGTAAACAATTTTAAAAAGAAAAAAGAACCATCGGGATCGTTGGCCTGAATCGCTTTTCCAAATTGAGACAGGGCAGTATAAACCGATGCGATACAGGTTAATAAAATGATAGCTAACAGGATAACAAAGCGCCAACTTCTGATTTGATCTGAAATTTCTTTTGAAACGATAACCCAAAACGGGTGAAGTGTTTGTTTATTTTTTTCAGTTTTGAGTTTAACCATGATGAATCCCTCCTTCAAAAAAACTATTGTAAATATCTTCCAATCCAAATTCTTTTTTGCTAAGACTGGTCAGGTCGTATCCGGCATTGACTATAGCCCGGGCTAATTCGGCAGTATTATCCCGGGTGCTTTCAATAAGGTAAACCTCTTTTTCTGAACGAATAGAACTCACACCCCCGACCGACTTTAGAAAATCTATATCCTTTAGTGCGTGTCCGGTTTGCAAATGATTTCCTATCGACAGCTCAATTAAAAAGCGGTTAGCCGATAATTGTTGTCGCGCCAGGGTTTCGATGTCGCCGCAGGCTTTAAGCTTTCCTTCAACAAAGATCCCTACCCTATCGCAAACTTGCTCAACCTGATGCAGGTTGTGCGACGAGAACAGGATGGTCAGTTGTTGTTCCTTCTTCAATTCGGAAACCAATTCGAGAAAAGATTTCACACCCTGAGGATCGATGCCCGAGGTAGGTTCATCGAGAATGATCACCTGGGGTTTTTTAAGCAATACATCGGCCAGGCCCAACCGTTGGCGCATTCCACGCGAATATTTACCTGTTTTCTTATTCATCGCATCGCTAAGGCCTACCCTTTCAAGCAAGTGTAAGGCCCTTTCTTTGGCCTCGGAATTGGGAATTCGGTTTAAACTTGCGGTGTAAAGAAGGTTTTCGAGCCCCGTTCGGTCATCATAAAAACCAAGGTCTTCGGGAAGATAGCCCACCAGTCGCTTAACTTCAATCGGGTAGCGTGTGGGGTTGATCCCACAAACCGAAACCACACCCGAAGTGGGCTCGCTTAAGCCCAACATCATTAATATGGTAGTTGATTTCCCTGCTCCATTCGGTCCCAACAAACCGAAAATTTCTCCCTTCCCGATACGTAGGTCAAGTTGGTCGACAGCAGTAAACGATCCGTACTTTTTAGTCAGATCGAACAGTTCGATAATATGCTCCGACATACTTACCTCCTGCCCAATTTCCTAAACAAGTAAAATACTCCTCCAACAGCGGCCAGAATGATGAGAATCCCTAGCCACCCCATGATAAGAGGAGTTTTAACCATTACACGATAGGCTATTTTGGAAGAAGCTTCAGGAGTGCGGACTTCAAGATTGGTTACATAATCGCCGGGAATGGCTTTTTTGTCGGCTTCAAGTGTAGCATAAACTGCAGATTCACTTCCGGGAGCAAGCCGATCGATTTTTTTAGGATCGAACAAAACCTCCCAACCCCGGGGTGTAGCACTTTTCAACTCGATATCTTTCAATTCCGAAGAGCCGGTATTACGAACCATCAACTGGATTTTTTTCTGGTCGCCAGCCGTAATTTTCGAGCTGACCAAACCACTTGGGGTACTTAGTTCGATGGCATACGAACCGGTAACCACCGCCTCAAGTTCCAGATTGGCTGAGGTGGTGCTGGTTACTGCCCGTACCGGAATTGTATACGTTTTGGCTTCAACCTGGCCCGAGGGGGTAATGTCGATATTCACTTCCTGCGTGGTATTGGGTTCCATCTCGACCGAAGTAACCTGCTTGTAATTAACCTTGAATGCCAGGTTCCATCCTCGGGGCTGATCGGCCATCAAAGCATAGAGTTGCTTCTCGGAAGTGCGGTTTTTCAAGGTAGCACGATACGAAAAGGTAGAGCTTGTGTTACCCTGCATGTTAGCCTGGTCGGTGGTAAATTCGGTCTGGTTCGATCCTTTTTCTGCAATCGACAGGGTAAGTGACAAGGAAACCGATTCTCCGGCCAAAACCTTAAAGGTATAGTTCCCTTTGTTAACCTGGAAAGGCACATCCACTTTCAGTGCAATTTCCTTTCTTCCTCCGGGAAGCAAAGCAATTCGATTAACGGTATAGCCTCCCGATTTCATGGTATAACTCCAGCCTTTGGGTATGCCTGTAGGCCTGATTTCCTCATTACAGGGTTCATTACCATCGTTGATCAGATCGATTGAGTAGTTGACCGACTCGCCAGGCGAAACAGAAATTTTGGTATACGGGGTGTACAACGATACCTTGTCGGACGAAAATGCAGGTAAAAACAAGGCAAAAGAAAACATCGTCAAGAGGGAAAGAGTAAGGTTTAAGGTAGTTCTCCGTACTGTCATAAAAATTCCTCCATAATTTTTAATGATTGTTCAATACGGGGTGCAATTTTAGAAAAAATAGAAAAAAAATGGTTGTTAAAAATTTTTAAAAAATGTTCAAACATCTATTCGTCGGCCTTCTCTACCGCTTGTAAAAATTGCATCAATCACCTTCATGTTAGCCAGGGCATCGCTGAGTGGTGTGGGAACATCCTCATCGTTGAGCACTGCCCGGGCGAAGGCTTCGGCCTGAAGCTGATACTGATCTACATCCTGAAATACAAATTCTTCGCTTTTGTTGTCATGAAATACCCAAAGTCTGATGGGTTCAGCCGGGTTACCGTTCACCGGCATTTCGATTTCAATACGGCCCAGGCTTCCCAAAATCTGAACTCTTTGAAAAGGATACAATTGTGTTGAACAGGTAAAAGTGGCCGTTTTCCCTGACGGAAAGCGAAGCTGGGCTGAAGCCAGGCTGTCGGTTTTCATCACCGGGTCGAAATCGATCAGCCCCATTACCTGAGCAGGTTCTTCTTCAAAAATAAAACGGGGATAGGAGATGCAATAACAGCCAATGTCCATTAAACCACCCCCGCCAATATCGGCCTGGTTTCGGATGTTATCGGGATTAAGGTTGCAATAGGTAAAGAAACTTTGTATGGTTTTTACCTGACCAAGGATTCCGGCCTGTACCACTTCCTTAGCCTTGATCCATTGAGGATGAAAGCGGTACATAAAGGCTTCCATCACTTTCAGATGGGGAAACCGGGCTGCATCGGCAACAAAGCGTTCAGCTTCAACTGCATTCAGGGCTATTGGTTTTTCACACAGTACGTGTTTCCCTGCTTCCAACGCTTTTATAGTTAAGGGCACATGAAGGTGATTGGGAAGCGGGTTGTACACAATGTCGATGTCAGGATCATTGAGTAGTTCTTCGTACGAGCCGTAAGCCCTGGGGATTCCAAGAATTTTTGCTGCCTCGGCTGCTTTGGAATACTCGCGCGAGGAAATGGCCAGCACTTCACAATTACAGGCCTTCATGATGGCGGGTATTACTTTTTGAACACCAATGTTGGCAGTGCTCAAAATTCCCCATCTTGCTTTTTTCATTCGTTATTTTTAGAAATACAGCGTCTTATTCTTCCAACATGGCCCTGATGTTTTCGGTAGATACGCCCGGGGGCATACCCCCTGCGCACGACATAATCCATCGTGAACGGTCGGGTGAATCGGCCAGTTGTTCTTCAATATTTTCTCTGACCTGATCAGGAGTACCTGCGGCAAGTACATCGCGTGGCGGAACAGCCCCCAAGATGGTCAGCCGGTTTTGGGTAGCTGATTTCAATTCGCTAATCTTCATGTGAATGCCCGGGTTATAGAGGTTCACGCCCATATCGGGATAGTGTTTTACTGAAGCCCGGCAATCGGCATCGTTGTGGAAGAATTTTACACTCACCGGCACATCGTATAATTCTTTAAAGTACGGGAAGCCAAACTCGAGGAAATGATCTTCGCCAATAAACCCCACAATATCATCGAGCATCAGCATCCCATCGATGGTATCGATTGCCTCGCATTGGGTCTTGTGCCACGATTTAAGAAAGTCGGTTATAA
>CAZSIK010000248.1:0-6468 GCA_964606515.1 uncultured Prolixibacteraceae bacterium | reverse complement strand
AAAAGGTCTTTAAGCGAAGCATTTAACTTATATACTGCCTTTAAATCGACTTTTGCATTATAAGGATCACCGGTCCAATTTAAAGTACCCCCTTGTTGGATGGTGAATTTTTTATTGATCACATTCTGAAGGGTGAAAAGATAATCGCCCTTTTCAATCTGATACGTACCGTACATGTTGATCCTGTAATTTCGGTCAACTTTCACATTCAAGTTTCCATATCCTTCTCCCTTAATAATTTCGCCACTTTGAGGATTGATGATCAGTTGCACTTTGGCATCAGGGGTCAGCTCAAGATCAAAATCCATCGTGATGCCATCGGTAACCACTTTATATTCCTTTTTATTCTCGTTTTGAACCGTATCTTCTTCCTTGAAGCGGATGAAATTGTAGCTTACTGCACTCCCCGGGGTTTCGAAGGGAATATTCACCTGGGTTCCCCGTGCCGAACGGGCAGTACCCGAGAGCATGACATCGTCGCCACGACCTGTAATTTTAATACTTCCACCCATAAAAGCCGACCCGTAAAAAGCGGGGCTATCGTTCGAAGTGTTGTTCATAACCATAATTTTATCTGTCACGACCGCCATGTCATACACCATCTTATTGAAACTCACATGCTTGATACAACCCGAGAAAGTACCGGTATTGTTGTAATCGTCCCATACCTTCATGTTGGGAAAACAAATTGAATCTCCCGACAGGACCACGGGATCGCTGGTATGGTAAACTGTGTTTAAGTAAGTTAAGCCAAAAGATATAGGGCCAATGGGATAGATTTTGCCATTCAACAGAAAATGGTTCAACGGACCACTAACCTTTACCTTCCCCTCGGCCAGGCCCGATTGTTTGTTAAAATCCCGTGGCATAAATGTTTGAAGAATGGAAATCGGGGTCCGGTCGAGCACTACATCGAGGTCGAGCTGGTTATTTATCACATCGATATACCCTGTCGAACTGAGCATTTTACCCTCCTTGTTTTGCAAATACGCTTCGGTAAACAATTTGTCAACCTTGTTGTCCCAAGTACTCGATAAAACAAGCATGCCCAACTCTCGTCCCGAGAAAGCCAGCTGATCGACATTCAGATCAAGATCGACCTTTTGTACTCCATACATATTTTTTACCGAAACATCGCCGTTGATCCTTCCACTAAACAACGATTTTCCAAGGAACGGATCAAAAAGCTTCATATCTACATTGTTCAGAATGGCTACAAGGGCGTCTTCTTCATTTTGGGCTATCTGCCCATCCAGTTCAAAATATTGCGAGGGGCGGCTTATTCTCAGGTGATCGAACCGGATACTTGAAGTATCGATGCTGATCTGAGCCTGGCCGATGTCCCATAACGAATCGATCACCCAAATTGATGAAGGCAAAATAGTGATGTCCATATGGGTTTTCCCTTGGTCGTTAATCGAAAATCCCGATGAAGTTCTTAAAGAGCTGGCGGTTGCTCCCCCGTCTTCTGGGTTCCAGATCAGATCAATTATGGCCATATCTTCGAGGGCTTTTGAATTGATTGAAAAATGATGGAGAGAAATGCTGTCGCCCACGAGCAACTCATCGGCTTCGATGGTTCCGGTTAATTCTGGTTCAGAACCTTCAATCCTGATGAATAAATTTTTTGCCGATTGCTTTTTGAATTCCAAACCAGGAATTTTTGTTTCAAGCCAAACATTTTTTTCTTTAGGTTGATATACCCCTGCAATTAAAAATGGAGCCTGCACCTTTAACTCGGGGAAAAAAACACGCAGGAGGGTTTGAATATTCTTCACTTGAATATTGAATGAAAAGCGATTAGGGTCTTCGTCAAGCATTAACTCTTGGGGTAGCGACGAAGGCAGGTAGTTTTGATAAAAACGTTGGGCCGAAAGGTGTAAGTTTTCGAAATTGTAATTTCCCATCAATTCAGCATCGAGCCAATCGCTTTGAACGACCAACAAGTTAGAATCGCGTTTAGTGGTGGTTTTCAGATCAATATGACAAAGCGTCAACGAATCGGCCTTGTTTTTAAAGAACAAGTCATCCACAGCCACCTGGCCGGTGAAATCGTCAATGTTTTTTCCGTTGAAATTCGAATGAACGACAAACGAAACCGAGCTTATCGAATCGGGGTAAAGGTTAAGTTGGCCCAAATTGGCCTTTTCGACCTTAGCATCGAAGTTAAAAACCGATTGCTTGCTCGAGATGTCAATTCCTCCTGCAAAATTGAGGTTCAGGTTGGGGTCGTCGACCAAAAGTTTTCCCTCAAAACGGTTTTTGCGCAACAAGCCATCGAGACGAATGCCCGAGTATTGATACCGGTTTATCCCTACAGAAGTAATTTCCCCGTTAAAATTGATGCCATAATGACTGTCGCTTTGATACCATCCTGAAAGGTCACCCGAGAGGTCAAGCAAATCGAGCATTTTGTTATCCACTATCGCCCCCAGGTCCAAAGCTTGTGTCACAACATGCCCGTTGATTAAAGTAGTTTCCCTATCGTTAGGTTTAAACGAAAGGTCGGCCTTAATGGTTCCCAGATTGCTCCTGAAAGTACCGTACGCTACAAAATCGTTATAAAAACCGGTAAAGTTCCCTTTATATTGAAAAGAACCCAGGTTATCGATAAACTCGGGCCACTCCCTGGCACGAAAGTTCAACTCTTCAGGCACTTTCAATCCCCTAATGGCTGAAACATTCACCTGCGATTCGTCGATATTGGCAAAAATATAGGTATGCCTGGCATCGGGTAATCCATTAAGGTAAAGATCGCCCTGCAAGCACAAAAGGTTGTCCATTTTTACTGTAAGGGTTTTAGCCCTCAAATCGCCCAACGTACCATAAAATCTTCCGGAACAGGAAGCTTGTAATTGTGAACCCGAAAAATATGGCTTCAGCATCGAAAAATCGGATAGCCCTATCTTCAAGCTATCCAATTGAAGATCGATACCCAGATCGGCCAGCGAACCTTCCTTCAATGATTTAACGTTTATGGCTACATGAGGGGCAACGAGTTCAGAGTATTGGGTTCTTGCGTTCAGATTGCTTAAAACCAACATGGAATCGGCATAGACAACCTTAACAGACAAGTCTCTCACCGATGGATTTTCAGCGTTGCGAAACCGAAACCTTTTAATCAGGAACGACCCGTTGGAGCCAGGCCCCAATTTGATTTCATCGGCAAGAAGTTCCATTCGCCTGATATGGATTGCAGGGATCTTGTTTCTTGTTCCTTCCAAAGGTTGATAAGAGAAACGCCAGCCCCTGAGGTGAACCTTTCCCGCGGAGATTTTCCAATTGAGAGGCCTTGTTGACCTTGGACCAGCCTGCAACAAAAAATCGAAATTATGCGTAGTGCTGTCGGTTTGCCGAAGATGAACCTGAGCCCTTCGCGCAGTTATTTCATCAAAGTGAAGTACCCTTCGCGCAATAGAGAAAGAATCGGCTTTTGCTGTAAGGGTTTGGCAGAACAAGAGCGTATCCCTCGATTCATCGCTAAGAAAGACTTCCTCGAACACCAGATGCCTGAACCATTTCAGATCGACACGACCAATGGAGAGACTGGCCTTGGTCCCTGACACCAGTTCTTTGGTGATTGCATCGATAACCCGGCGCTGAACCAGCGGACTTTGAAAAACCAAGTATCCTGCCGAGAAGAGCAACACCACCAGCGACAAGGCAACAAATACTATTTTAAGGCTTTTTTTGATATTTTTGTCCTCCAAAAAAGTGCGTTCACAAAATAAACCATTTTAAATCAAAAATGATGCAAACTGCTTCAATTAACAATATTGTCAAACACAAACTTGCTTCGAAAACCATTATACTGGGCATCGAATCATCGTGCGACGACACTTCGGCAGCGATCATTGAAAACGGGGTAATCCGTTCAAATAGTATTGCCGGTCAAAAAGTACATGAAGCTTATGGAGGTGTGGTGCCTGAACTGGCTTCGAGGGCTCATCAGCAAAACATTGTTCCGGTTGTGCATCAAGCAATTGCGCAGGCAGGCATCAAAAAGGAGGAGATCAGCGCCGTGGCCTTCACCAATGGACCCGGCCTTCTGGGTTCCCTTCTGGTAGGCAGCTCTTTTTCGAAAGCCTTCTCTCTGGCGCTTGGAATTCCTATGATCGAGGTAAACCATTTGCAAGGCCATGTACTAGCCCACTTCATCAAAGAAAACGAAAACGACACAAACCAACCCGCTTTCCCCCATCTTTGTCTGTTGGTTTCGGGCGGCAATTCTCAGATCATCCTGGTGCGTAACCACCTCGATATGGAAGTGATTGGCCAGACCATCGACGATGCGGCTGGCGAAGCTTTCGACAAATGCGCCAAAGTAATGGGGCTACCCTATCCTGGCGGTCCGCATGTTGACTGTCTGGCAAAAGAGGGAAATCCCGATTCAATTGAATTAGCCAAGCCCAGGATCCCCGGATTAAATTATAGCTTCAGCGGATTGAAAACCAGCTTCTTGTACCACCTTCGCGATGAATTGAAATTGAATCCAAATTATATCGAAGAACGCAAAAGCGACCTTTGCGCCTCGCTGCAAAAAACCATTATCGACATTCTTTTAGGAAAGCTGATCAGGGCTTCGAAAGAAACAAAAATTAAGGAAATCACAGTTTCTGGAGGGGTATCGGCCAATTCGGGCCTGCGCAACGCACTGACCCACACTGCTGAAAAACAAAAATGGAACCTTTTCATCCCCGAATTCCGGTATACTACCGATAATGCAGCCATGATTGCCATCGCGGGGTATTATAAATTTCAGAAAGGAGACTTTGCCAGCCATGAACTGGTTCCTTTTGCCCGGATGGTAATTTAATTACTTACTGAACATCACCCCTAAATAAAACCGGGGGCCAAAAGCAAAATTGTCGGTATGGTCAATAAAAACAGGTAAAGTATAATCAACTTTAAGCGCCAGGTTGATTTTTCCTTTCAAGGCATAATGAAGACTAATTGCGGGAACAAGCAACATGGTGGAATATACACGATAAACCGAGATATCGGGGATATTGTCGGTCACTTCACCGGAAACATGAAAGAGGTCGCGAATTTTACCCCCGCCCAAAGTGAAGCTGATCATCGGCTTAAACCGGTTAAATCGCATTTGGTAACCAGTAAGTAAACCACCCCACCCCAACTTGTAAAAACCGGGATTACCTGGATATCCGTATTCCGAGGCATAGCCTTCGCTCCCCAACCTGAAATGTTCGGTGAGGTGAAACACCATTTGACCCCCTATTCCCGAACACATCCCATTGATTTCCTGATTGATGCCCGAATTTTTCAGATATCCCGTATGCAGGTACATCCCTCCGGTAAAGACCACCGGTTTTTCTTTTTCCTGCCCCAACACATTGTTTAAAAGCCCAATGAAGGCAAATACAAAAAACACATTCTTCATTATTTTACTTTTCACTTTTTTCGATCATTTTCGATACTTTAGCCACCACATGGGCCGAAATTGGCGACAAAAATACCAGAACATGGAAGATTACCAAGCTCACAAGGGCCACTTTCCAACGTAAAAAATACAAGTTTACTGCCAGCAAAAGAAGCAAAAAGGCAAACGACGAAACCTTGGTAACCACATGTATCCGGGCATACAAACCTTTAAACCTGACCATTGCAAACGAGGCAATCAGAATGGTAAGGGCAGCAAGCAACAACAATAAGGCAACAATGAGTTCAATCATTTTGAATTTTCTTTTTATATAAATAACGGGCGATCATCATCGAACCAAAAACGAGCAGGAAGGAAATGGTCAGAACCACATCGAGTAAACGGGCATCTTGCGAATACACTGCATCGCATAAAATCAGTCCCAACACGATGATGGCAATCTGGTCGAGCGCCACCACCCTGTCGGCAAGCAAGGGCCCTTTGAACAAACGATACAAGGGAAACAACAAACTAAAGGTCATGATCCACAAAGCTAGCAAAGAGGCTTTTTCCAACAGCATAGGTCCCGATTCAACAAATTCCATGTTGTTTTTCTTATCGTGTGAATATTTTTGAAAGCAAATGTTCCACCTGATCAGCAGTGGCGTAAAAGTCGTCGCGGTCGTTGATGTTCAACAGGTGAATGGTGAGGATGCATTGAACATCATCAAGGTCGATGCACAGCGAGCCGGGGGTCATGCTCATCAAATTGAACAACAAGATCCTGTGCCAGGGATGGCTACCTTTGATCCGGTATTCAATGATTCCTTCGTTTTCTCCACGATATCCTTTGATGACCCACCATCCTACAATCCAACCCGACACCACCACCTTCAAACAAAAATAAAAGAAGAGGATCAACAAATAGCTCATCCTTACGATCCACCGGAAAATGTACTTTAAGACCTTCATAGTACAAATTGTATATATTTTTGAGGATCAAGCAAATCGGCAGCAGCGCTTTCGCAGAAACGGTAAATCGGCCCGGCGAAAAACCCCATCGCAATTATAACCAGGGCCAACACGGC
>CAZSIK010000247.1:4104-6472 GCA_964606515.1 uncultured Prolixibacteraceae bacterium | reverse complement strand
GCACTTTGAATAAAATTCCGTTCACTTCATCGGAAATGAAACGTCGGAAATCGAGGATTTTTTCGGGTGCGCCGTTTTTCGATCCGGCTGTAGGCAAACCCACTTCGTCGAAGCTGTTCAGCCGGCGCGACCAACGATGGGTTGCCCAAGCTTTGTTTAAATTGTCGAGGTTTGAATATTTGTTTTTCAGCCAAGTGATGAATCGTTGACGAACAGTTTCGGAGTAAGAGATAGGCCCGTCGCCCGATTCATTGTCGATGCCAAAAGCCAACAAAGCCGGGTGTTTGGCATAGCGTTTCGAGATCGCCTCGGTAAAACGCAGCGCGTATTTCTGGTAATTGGGATCGCCCACATCGTCCATGTAACGATGGTTTGGATATTGCACATTTCCGTTGACATCGACCACATCGATTGAAGGAAACTTTTTGTGCAGCCATATCGGCGCCGGACGAATGGCAATATCGAGGATCACCTTGATTCCAGCTTTGTTCAACTCATCCATCACTTGGTCGAACCACTCAAATTCGAATTTCCCTTCGGAGGGTTCGTAGCTGTCCCAAGCCAAATGACCCAGACGAACGACAGTCAGCCCGGCTTCCTGCATCAAACGGATGTCGGTTTTGATTTTCTCGGGGTTCTTGTCATCGTGCGGATGATAGTTGGCCCCCACGTACAGAACTTGCGCGCTTGCACCAAATCCCAGTAGAAATAGGGTGAAAACGACGAGTAGAATCCGTTTTGTTGGCATCTTCATTTTTATTGCTTTTTACGACAAAGTCGTTAAAAAAGGGTTAGCATCACGGCTATATATTTGATTATCTTTTAAGTATTAATTTTTGTGTTTCAGTGAAAGTGCCCATCTTCAACTGATAGAAATATAAACCTTCAGGGAATGAACTCCCATCAAAATCAATATTATGCATTCCTGCCTGCAAAACATTGTTGATCAGGGTGTAAATCTTCCTTCCTGTTTGGTCAAAAACGTCCAAAATAACCCATTCCTCTGCGGAAGTTTGGAATTGAATGGTTGTTGAGCTCGAGAAAGGATTGGGATAATTCGTCAAGTGCAAGTCATTGTTCTGAACTTGGGCAACTGAAGTTGGATTCAATAAGTTATCACCTTTTTCGATCATTATAAATTGAACCGAACGTGCAGGAACATTCAATTGAATGGCTCCATCGATAGGGAACGCATTGGCAGGAATGGTTTCCAAGCTTTCGCGAGGTCCCCATTGTGTTCCTGCGGGTTCTACTCCGTTTACCGATACATACAACGAAAAATCACCATTGTCGGTACCCCCAGTTAACGAGTAAGCATAAAATTTATTTCCAACCCCTATGTGTTTGGGGTCAACCTTCACAACCTGAGCTGTTTTTCCTTTGTTAACCAACACCAACCCCGTTTCGCCCGAAGCAAACCGTGTTGCATAAGCCACAATATTGGCGTTGGTCGACGAAGCTGCAATGGCGTGATCTCCGGTAAATTTCTGCTGATAATACGCATAATAGAAATCGGGTCGAGGTTGCCATTGTAGGCTTTTGTTATCGCCGTCATAAAACATCCCATCTTCACCCGTAACAAGCAACCACCGGGCGCCCAATCCAAAATTATTCTTTATCAATTCATTGAATAGGATCGTTGCTTGCATCCCGTTGATATACGAACGTCCCATTGTGGCGTTTGCCGAATTGCTGTTCATATTGTATTCGGTCAATGCAATCGGTTTTGGGTAAGCCTTTTTATCCCGAATATCCTTTTGAATAAAACTCATGTTTTTAAAGGGTTCAGTAGTTGCAACCGTTAATAAATTGGCTGCATTTGCATCTGTCCCAAAATAATTGTGCACTACATAAAAATCGGCACCGTCGCCCACTTCGCTAAAAACTCCGGCATTCCAGGTTCTATCCACCGAGTTCCAACTGTTTGTACCATCGTAATGCAAAATTTGCGCTCCAATGTAAATTTGAGCACCGACCTGAGCAGCTGCTGCCCTCATTGAATCGATAAACACTTTACAATGTTGGCCGTAAAGCTGTCCGGTAATAATTTTAGATTGTCCATCCTTATTTTTTTTGGTATCGATCATCCAACCAGCTTCCCAAGGACCGCCGTTTTCATTGCCGATCTCCCAAAATTTTGTCCGTCCTTTGTCGTAACGCACCCATTGAGCTGCCAAATGGGCTGCCTGCGCAACCGGGTTGTCGCTCAATCCGTACCGAGCATAGCCATAATTCACCGTAATCAAACCTTGCGAGCCCGTTTGTTGGCGCAATTTATAGTAGCTTTCGGTGGTTGTTGGCCAGTCGTTTTTACCTGAAATAGCATAAAACTTCACCCTTTCCCCCGATGAATCGTAAGCAGAGTCGG
>CAZSIK010000247.1:1889-4094 GCA_964606515.1 uncultured Prolixibacteraceae bacterium | reverse complement strand
GGCACATCGGAAGGAGCCCCATTCCAGAAAAATATATTTGACCAGCTTCCGCCCGGGAAACGAATTAAGGACGGATTTAACAATTGGGTGTTCTTGACAAATGTGGTGTTGGCCGTTTTATTTCCCACCCAAACCGCTATGGCATTTCCAAATACATATTTCGATATTTTGCCCACAGTATCGGCCGATACTGTTACCGTTGTTGTTGGTGTATTCGTTATTTTTTCGGCCATAACCGAAATGGGGATCACTGCATTTTTGGGCTCAAAATCCTCTAAAAAGCAGTTTGTATTTTGCGCAAAAACTGATGTTGCACAAACAAATGCAACACCCAATGTAAGTGAACTTTTAAGTATAAATTTCATTGTATTTGATGTTTAAATCGAACAATATTCCTCTCAAAATCAATCAAGTACCATTACAAATCCTCCATTGGCCTTCAACGTAAGGTTGTATTTCTCCTGATTGTTCGCATCGAGCACTGTTTTGGAAAACAGCTCACCATGTTCACCGTCGGTAAATAGAATTGCATGATCCTTCAGGAAGGAATTCAAATCGGGGCTTACAGTTCTCTCCACGTTTTCGCCATTGATGCCTGAAATATACCAGCGATCGCCACTTCGACGGGCCATAACGACATATTTCCCTGGAAAACCATCAATGAATTCAACATCGTCCCAATACTCGGGAAGGTTTTTCAAGAATTCTTTTACATCAACTGAAACGTGCGCCATACCTTCGGGCGACTGGGCATAATGTTGTATCCCAGACAAGAACAATACAGAAAGAGCCAATTCAAAGGCTGGAGTGGTTTTCCGGATGCAATTTGAATTGGTAAGCCTAGTGAGGTTCATGGGCGTGAAATCCATGGGATCGAATGCATTTCGTGTAAAAGGCAACATGGCGCAATGGCTGGCTTGCTTATCGGCTGCTATTTGATCAAAAGTAACCATCTCCATTCAATAAATTGCTTCGGCTGTTACCAAGTGTGGATAGGTTCTGTGCCAACCTCGCGGCAATGTACAGCCATGAAAATTGACAAGCAGCTGATAGGTTGCTGCATCGTTCAAAATATCGATGTAGTATTGGATCATACTTTGTCCATCACCCCCAAAGAAGTCAATCTTCACACCTTTAATGCCCATTTCATGCAGGCGACTGAATTCTTTCTCCCGACTTTCTTTTGTCAGCATCATATCCTTTGGGTGATAATGGGTAATGGTGTTCCAATCGCCAGCTGAATTGTACCACATGAGCAGTCCTACATTTTTTTGTGCGGCATACAACGCCAGTTCAGCGATCTTTTCGTACCCAATTTGTGTGTCCCAATTGGCATCAACCAGGCAATATTGCCAGTTCATTTCAGCAGCAAAGTCGATGTATTTTTTCTGTTCATCATAGACAACCCTGTCTTCCTTGCTGTTGATCCAGCTCCACGAGGCCTTGCCATACCCGAGGAACGACGGATCAAGATCGATGGCTTTGGGTGCCAGGTCTGTTCCTAGAGTTGATTCAACAATTGTTTTCAGACTTCCAATGGTCACGATGCGCCACGGTGTGAGCCAAGGTTTATCGTTCATAGGCAAATAGCCTCCGCCTGTAAAAGCTTCCCGAGGATCGGCAAACCCGATTGAATAAACAGGGAAGAAGTGAATTGTTCATTTTCAGTATTCTCTTGATCTACAGTCTTACAAAATTCAAAAAGTAAACATCGTTTTCGCGAATGGGTAGTTCTTTCGTAAACATCCCATCGGCTTTCACTTTTACAATTTCACCCGAGATGGGGTTTCCACTGTTGAGCTTCCTGATTTGTTCAACTTGCTGTTTGGTCAGTTGGTTTGGCCTGCCTAAATCAAAATAAGTTGAATATGCATCGTTACAACGGTAGCCCACTTTATAAATTATAAGTGAATAATTTCCTGATGGAACTCCTGCCATGTCGATTTTCAGCTTGCCTTTTTCTTTCGATGGCAAATCGCGGATGTAATACACCTGGTTATTCACCGAGTCGCCGGGATGGGTGTGGGTAAAATCATAGGCCAATACCTGAATGTTCCCCTTTGCATCTTTGCAAGCCCACGACATAAGATCGTTGTTCGACAGTTCAACTTCGCCCAAACGGTTGAGAAACTGGTAGGCGTAAAACACCGGTTTGTTGATGCCTTGGGTATTCAGCATCCCAAATCCACCATGAAAAGGCGTAAA